>JANQGS010000185.1 GCA_028277195.1 Candidatus Gastranaerophilales bacterium | reverse complement strand
CGCCTGGAGCGGAATGGCGAAGCGGGAGTGATGAATTTTGGAAAATCCGGCTTTGCCGGTTTTCAAAAATTCAAACTCATTCATGTATAAAAACCGGGGTAGAGGAAAGAAAGCTAAAAACAACAAGCAAGTTAATTGACTTTTATCAAAGAAAAATTGAGAATTGTTATATGATTAAGATTATTAATTATTGTTAAGGAGACGGAATTATGCTTATTTCTGCTTATATCTGGCTGAGTGTAGGGATTTTACTGTTAATTGTAGAAATATTTACAGCGGATTTTTTGTTTGCCACAATGGGAATTTCCTGCCTTATAGCCAGCATCCCGGCATTCTTGGGAGCTAATCTCGTTGTGCAGGTGGTTGTTTTTGCCATTTCAGCAACAGCAATTTTTGCTACAGTCCGGCCTTTTGCCAAAAAACTCATACAGGGCAAAAACCATGCTAAAGAACTTGGTTTAAATACCCTGGCGGGGAAAAACGGGGTTGTAACAGAGGAGATTGTTAATGAGGAAAATGGGGGATATGTAAAAATTGACGGGGATGTATGGAAAGCTTTTTCAGAATCCGGTGAAAATATTGAAAAAAATGCGCATATAGTGGTTAAAAGAGCTGAAAGCATTACTTTATACGTGGAAAGGAGATAGTTATGGAATTCTTTTTTATAGTTCTTATAGGTTTAGTTATTTTTGTTGTTGCCCTCTTAAGTTCGGGTATTAAAATTGTTCACCAGGCTGAAACAATGATTATAGAGAAGTTTGGCCGGTTTGACAGGGCACTTGAGAGCGGAATTAATATTATAATCCCCATTTACGAGCAGGCAAGGCCCATTAACTGGAGGTATACAAAAACAGACCTTCAGGGCAGGGCATATTTTGTTCATCATCAAACTACCACAATTGATTTAAGGGAAACAGTATATGATTTTCCAAGGCAGAGCGTTATCACCGCAGATAACGTGGGCATAGAAATCAACGCCCTGCTGTATTTCCAGATAGTTGACCCCATAAAAGCAATTTATGAAATCGTAAACCTTCCCGAAGCCATTGAAAAGCTGACCCAGACAACACTCAGAAACGTTATAGGGGAATTGGACCTTGACCAGACACTTGTTTCTAGGGATACAATTAATACAAAACTAAGAGTAATCCTGGATGAAGCGACTAATAAATGGGGCGTAAAGGTTAACAGGGTAGAACTCCAGGATATTAAACCCCCTCGTGATATTCAGGAAGCAATGGAAAAACAGATGAGAGCCGAACGTGACAGAAGAGCAGCGATACTGGAGGCCGAGGGAGATAAAAAAGCCGCTATATTAAGGGCGGAGGGCCAGGCAGAAGCGAGAATAAAAGTAGCCGACGCCGAAGCAGAAGCAATAAAGCTCGTAACCGATGCCATAACAAAAACACAAAGCGACCCGGCCAACTACCTTATAGCTATCAAGTACATTGAAACATTGAAGGAAATGGTCTCAGGCCAGGGAAACAAGGTTGTTTACCTGCCGTATGAGGCCACAGGGCTGTTAGGCTCAATCGGCGGTATTAAGGACATGCTGAATAAGTAAAAGGATAGCGCGGGACTATTAAACTTTTTGTACCATAGTGCTATAATTACCCCATGAATGAACTCGAAAAAATTATTGAAAAGCTGAAAGAGCTGAAACCGGGGCTTGAAAAAGACTACTCTGTCGAAGAACTGGGTGTTTTTGGGTCCTATGCAAGGAACGAACAAACAGAAAATAGCGACCTGGATATTCTTGTAGGGCTAAAAAGAGGCCATTCAGTCGGTGTAATTAAGTTTTGCGGATTGCAGAGCTTTTTAAGTAAAATATTTAATAAAAAAATTGACCTTGTATCTAAAAGAGGCATACATCCTGCAATAAAAAAGTATATCCTCGATGAGGTAATATATGTATGAGAAAAAGACCTTACAAACATTTTCTTGAAGACATTTTTGAATACTCAAAAGTAGCACATGACCTGGTTAAAACTCTTTCCATAGAGGAATTCGAAAACAATTTGACAATTTTTCTTGCCACAACAAGGGCTCTGGAAATTATTGGCGAAGCCATAGGGAATTTGCCTGACGAAATAAAACAAAGATATCCTGAAATACCATGGCATGAGATACGTGGATTTAGAAATACTGTTATTCACGAATATTTCGGAATAGACAAGGAAGTTGTATGGTCTTCAGCAAAAAATGACACTGTTTTCCTGGCAGAGCAGGTGTCTAAAATACTGAATGAGCTGGACGACTATGCTCAGGACTATTAATGCCAAATTCGTAAACATTTTGTTACTTAAAAACTTTTTACATTTTTGCCCTTAAACTGAATTTCCTCTATTTTATTCATATAATAAAAGGAGGAGTTCGGGGGTCTTAAACCTTAAAATTGTAATAGAGAGAAAATATATGGCTGGAAGTATTGTCGGAGGAATTTATAGTGCTTGAGAACGGTTATATCCAGATTTACACAGGTGATGGAAAAGGTAAAACCACAGCCTCACTGGGTTTAGCGCTCAGGGCAATAGGACATGGCTGGAATGTGCTTATAGTACAGTTTGCAAAGGGTGACCAGGCTAATTTTTACGGCGAGATAATGTCCTCCTCAAAATTAATGCCAAACCTCGAAGTCGTACAGTTCGGCCTGGACAGGGTGGTCTATGCCGGGAACATGACCCTGGGTGACTACAAGGAAGCAAGAAAAGGCCTGGAATTTACAAAAAACGCAATAAAAAGCAAAAAATACCAGATGATTATACTCGATGAAATAAATATCTGTGTTGACCTCTCAATGATAAAGGTCTCAGAAGTCAAGGACATGTTAATTAACAGGCCGAAAAATATAGAAATAGTCATGACAGGAAGGCGCGCGCACCCGGAAATCATTGCCATGGCACATCTTGTAACGGAAATGAAACCTGTAAAGCACTATTTTGAACAGGGAGTCATGGCAAGACAGGGGATTGAATATTAATGTAATATAGAATATAATATTTAAATAAACATATGAAATAAAAAATATAAAATTAATGATACCTGGTGTTTAAATACTTGAGCTTATGAGTAAAGGGTTGTTTTTGTGGGTTTATTAACCAGAAAAGGGCAGGCATTAATTCAATATTTCCTGGTAGCGCTTGTAATACTCGTTGCCGGGGTGGCGTTTGTGCCTGTTTTCCAGGAAACAAACAAAGCCCTTGTAGAGAATGCCGCAAGAAAAAACCCGACCAGTCCAAAGGGAGAGAGCCCTTTTACAGAGCCTCCCCCGCGTGATTTTATAGAGCCCGGCCCGGAAGCCCCCCCCCCGGCGAATCCTGACCCGCCTGCCGGCCCGCCTCCCGCACGTTCAAATGATTTATGTGCGGACAGTACGGGTAATTGCTGTCGGGATGCCGCGTTTTTAGCGGCTGAAGAACTGGTTTGCGGGGTAATCCCCGGCCCTGCGGGTGTTGACCCTCTTCAATCGGCAGGCTGCTGGATTTGCGACCATACAGGAAATTTCTGGTACTGGGAAGTTGATGGTGCTGCCTGCAATAATTTATGGTGCCCTATACCGACCGGAATATGCGACACAAGATGCAGCACGGAATCACTGCCTTTTCCTCTTTATGGCAATGACGGTGACGGCAGTTATTGTTTTGTATGCTCACACGCGGGAACAAACCAGGGCCTCTGGCAAAGAAGGGGATATGATGATGAATCCAAAGCGGTTGAAAGGTATGACCCCGGCTGTGTGAACTTCTGGACAGTACCGCCCGGCGGTTGCCGAAACAGCGACATTTCATACGCGAATTGCGGCTGCACCACAGACCCGCCGCCTGCTTACGGCTCACTGGTTAACGATATCACAAAATCTGAAAGCTGCTGGTTATGCCTCGGTAGCGATAAATGGATTAATACATGGGTTAAAGACTGGGGTACAGACCCTGATCTTAGGAATAATCCCGACGGATATAAATATTGCAGGGATATGTGGCTGAAAGACAGCTGTCCCGCCGGTTATACCGACCCGTACAACACGGACTTCCCGTATTGCGGCTGTCCTTCCGAGCCGCCGTATAACCAGAGAGGACCTAACGGCATTGATACAGGAAAGTGCTGGGTGTGTAACAGCGGAAGCTGGATTCCAGAGACAGACCCGACTAAGTGCAATGATTTCTGGATAAGTGATAATTGTCCTCCCGGCCCTCCCGTTTCACCGTTGATTTGCGGGGACCCCAACCCCCCGCCTAATCCCGATAACTTCCCGCTTACAAGCCCGGGATATAATAATTGCTGGCTATGCACCAACCCCATGGAACCTTTCCTTGCAAGTACTTTTAATGGTGACGACAATCCCCTCTACACTGATTTCAGTATTCCCTGTGACATTTTCTGGGTAGATACTCCCGAGGATTATCCTCCATACCTTGATATACCTAACAACCCGGATGATGTGGAGACAGTGTGTAATAACCCCCTTTCCTCGCTCACTTTGAGCGAGCCGGGAGTAGTTTATGACCCCGCGACTAACCAGTGGGGTTGCTGGACATGTGATAGCCCTACCAGTAATTATGAGTGGACATACTGGCGGGGAGGCCGCTTTAACTGGCTGGGCAACGGGCCGCCTGATTATACCGCGCAATATAAAACGTGCGATGAGTTCTGGGTCCAGGGCAATTATACCGCGTCCGCTGCCGACCCGCCCGCCCCGCTGCCATGCGGTGACCCGCTGCCGACAACCGACCCGGGTTATAAGAACTGCTGGTTGTGCACTAACCCTTCAGAGAACTACTTTACAAAAATTAACGGTTTTGATAAGGATATAAGCCCGCTATACGGCAATTACGGTGACCCGTGCTCCGAGTACTGGCATACGCCTGATTATCCCGCTTATATAGACATACCCAATGAGCCGGATAATGTGGAAACCGTGTGCGCAGACCCGCTGCCCCTTACTGACGGGATTAAGAAGCCGGGGCTGGTATATGATAGCGATGCCGGGCACTGGGGCTGCTGGTTATGTACCTCCGGCGGGAATTATAACTGGATTTACTGGAGAGGGGATAGGTTTGAGGATGTGCTCGGCATTCAGTACCAGGCCTGCCATAACTTCTGGATAAAGGCCACATATCCTGCCGTTATACCTCCTTCTGATATTCCTACCTCATGGATGTATGAGTATGGCAGCGCAGGAAGATATTCTAAGGATAGTGGTAATTCAATAGCAACTCCCGGGGACGGATATATTTATGTGGCAGGTAAGGCAGACGGCTATGGCTATAGCCTCTATAGATATAGCATTAAATCCTATGAATATGTAATGAGAATTGATGAAACCACCGGTGTGGTGGACTGGAAAAAAGCATATGGTTCAACAACAGGTGCAGGTTCAATAGTAGTACCCGGAGACGGCTATATTTATCTACATGGCGGCTTTTCCGGAAGTATTGCCCATAATAGCAACGCTATCACAGTTATAAGAAAACTGGATAAAACTAACGGTAATGTAATATGGGGTAAAAAATACGATTTCGGCGTGGTATATCGTAAAGGACATGCCAGACCCGACAACAATTCTTTAATGGCAGTACCCGGCGATGGTTATATATATTTAACCGGTTCATATTTTTCCAATCAGGGATATGCGGAGCAGGAAAGTAGCGCATATGTAATAAGGCTTGATTCAGACGGAAATCTCGGCCCTGCAGGTACATGGGCAAAAAAGATAGATAGTAGTACTGACAATAAGATATATGAACATATAAATTCAATAGCAGTCGAAGGAAACTATATTTATTTAACAGGTTATAACCAGTCCTATCTTCCTCCGCCAAGAATATATGAAACAGAACAAAGGATGACCCTTTTTAAGCTTAATAAAACCACCGGTACATTAAGCTGGGCCAGAGCTTTTAATGATATTAGTACTGAATTCGAAGAAGGTAAAGCAATATCAGTTCCCGGTGACGGCTTTATATATGCAACAGGAGGGAGATATAGCTTAGATTGTGGTATATTAATAATGAGGCTTGATTTAAATGGTAATGTAGGTTCCGGATATTCCGGCACCTGGAATAAATGTTATGGCGGTAGTACTAATCATGTTCATATCCCCACTCCCGAATCAATATCAGTACCCGGCGATGGTTATATTTATATTACAGGGAGTAAAGATTTCGCTGACAATATAATTGCGCTCAGGGTTAATAAAAATAACGGTGATGTGGACTGGAAAAGAGAGTATGGCGGAAGAAGTCATGAAGTTGGGAAATCAATATCAGTTGTAAACGGTTATTTTGCCATAACAGGAAGTGAGCTTTCAGATAAAAATTATCATGGACATTTCTATTATCAAGGAAAGCAAATATTTAAGAGTACAGGCGGGGATATATTTGTAATAGTAGATAATAAAGAATCCCCTCTGTTAGGAACAGATATAAGTGCTCCCGGTTGGGACGGCGGCATGGAATATACTTATAATTATCAATCCATATCCGGTTTGACTATTAGTAATTTGGGATTGTCTAAAACAGACGACTACTCAAAGGGCACAACTATTACTGACGATAAAAAATCAGGCTGGTTTTTAGAGGGTATAGTGCTCGATGATGAAATCCTTACCTGGGAAACAAGTGAACCGCCCCCGACAGGTCCATGGCATTATGAATTCGGCGGGTCAGGTACTGATATCGGACATTCAATATCAGTGCCCGGAGACGGCTATATCTATGTATCAGGTACTACGGGCAGCCAGAGCGCGGGCCTGAATGACATATTTTTAATGAAGGTTAAAGAAGCCGACGGTACGGTTGAGTGGAAAAAACACTTTGGCGGGGCTGGCCGTGAATACGGTTACGCAATGACAGCCCCGGGTGACGGGGATATTTACCTGGCGGGAGCAGAATACAGCACCACATCAGGTGATGCTGACATATTTGTCATCAGTATAAGCGGACATGATGGTGATTTAATCTGGGCAAAACGCTACGGCTCAACCGGCAAAGACAGCGCCTCATCAATAATGCTATCTGAGGACGGGTACCTGTACGTCACGGGGCAAACCCAAAACGCGGGGAATTCTGATGTATTTGTAATAAGGCTTAATGAAGCCAACGGCAATGTAAAGTGGAAAAAACGCTACGGAGGCAGCGGCTATGATAAAGCCGAGGCAATATCCTGGACTGACGGCGGAGAAAACGGTTTTCTTTATGTGACCGGGTATCAGCAGAGTGAAACCGCTGGTAATTACGATATATTTGTAATGAAACTAAGGGCAAGCAATGGTAACAGGCTCTGGAGAAAGCACTACGGGGGGCTTAAGTCCGACTTTGCCAGGGCAATTACAGCCCCCGGGGACGGAAACGTCTATATCACCGGGGAGGAATACAGCACAACCTCGGGAGCGTCCGATATATTTGTAATGAGGCTTAATGAGAATAGCGGCGATGTAAAGTGGAAAAAACGCTATGGAGGGCCGGGGCCTGAGACCGGCAACGCCATAACATTATCCTTGGAAGGCGATTTATACGTGACAGGGAAATATAACAGCGGGGCAGCGGGCGGCTCTGACGTATTTGTGATGAAATTAGACAGGAAAACCGGCATTGCTGACTGGAAAAGAAGCTACGGCGGCGAGAATAACGATTTTGCCCGGTCTATCTCGGTTTCAGGTGATTATTTCTTTGTCACAGGGTATGAAGATACTGATGTCAATCCAGCCCTGGCTGTGCCTACGGGCAGGGATATATTTGTTATTGCAGACGAAACAGACCCCCCGACGCTCGGCAAGGAGCTAACCGGCTGGACAACCGGCGGTACGGACCTGCCCAATACGGAAGCCTGGGCCGGTAAGGACTTGCCCGATTCCGCGTGGAGTGCGGCTAACCTCACAGGAGCAGGCTGGGACGGCATTGCCTTAACAGGCGGGTCATGGAGCGGTACAGCCATAGCCGACGGCACAGGCTGGTCTTTAGAAGGCGTAACGATATTTGATGAAGTAATAAACTGGTCTGTCCCGGCAGGTCCCGGTCCTCCCCACTACTGGCAATACGAATACGGCGGGGATGACT
>JANQGS010000139.1 GCA_028277195.1 Candidatus Gastranaerophilales bacterium | reverse complement strand
CCACGGGTATGCCGGTGAATTCCTCGATGAGGTATTTGCCTACCATTGCGGCATGCAGTGACGTTCCGCAGGCAATAACCTGTATCCTGTCCAGTTTTTCAAGTGTTTCCCTGTTTAATTTTACCTCCCTGAGGTTCAGGGGCTCTGAAAAACATCTTAATTTATCAAAAAGTGTCTGCCTTATTACATCGGGCTGCTCGTGTATTTCCTTCATCATAAAGTGCTTATAGCCCATTTTGCTTATAGCAACGGGCTCCCAGGGTATTGTTTCAACCTCTTTTTCAAGAACGTTGCCGTCAATATCTGTCACAGTATGGCAATCACTTTGCAGGTGGGCGATTTCATTATCATCGAGATAAATCACTTTTTTTGTTTTTTCCAGTAATGCCGGGACATCGCTGGCTATAAAGTTGCAGTTATCGCCCACCCCGATAATTAGCGGGGCGCTTTTTCTGGCTGCGAAAAGGGTTTTTGGGTTTTCCCTGAAAATAACGCCCAGCGCGTATGCTCCCTGGAGTTTTTTCAGGGCCTGCCTCATTGCAGGGCCGTAGTCTCCGGTACTTTTCAGGCAATCCTCTATTAAATGCGCTATTACCTCGGTATCTGTCTGGGAGGTAAATCGGAAACCTTTTTCTATTAATTCCTTTTTAAGCTCCTTATAGTTTTCTATTATGCCGTTGTGCACTATTGCCACCCGGCTTTCAAAACTTACGTGGGGATGGGCGTTTGTTTCATTGGGTATGCCGTGGGTTGCCCATCTTATATGGCCTATGCCTGCTTTTAAATTGTTATTATCATTTAAAGAGCCGCTTAAGATGTTTTTTAAATTTACGAGCTTGCCCGAGGCCTTGTAAATCTCGATTTCCTCGCCGTTGTGAAAGGCGATGCCCGAGGAGTCATAGCCCCTGTATTCGAGCTTTTCCAGCCCTTCCAGCAGGAATTTTATTAAAGAGTCATGTCCTATACAGCCTACTATTCCGCACATTTTAATTCACCATCTCCCTTAATTTTATTTACTAGGATACCAGAATAATTTTACTTTTTAAAATAAAGAATTTATAAAAGTTTGCCGATTGTGAATATATGCAAATTTTAAATAAAATCTTAATTGTTTTCTTAATACTGTTCTTTTGTATTTCTCCATCTGTATCCCAAACTAAACACAAAGCGGCCGCACCCGCAAAAGGCAGTATATCATCCCCATTCGGGCCAAGGGTTGACCCGTTTACCAGGAGGTGGAAGTTCCACAATGGTATAGATATTGCCGCATCATATAAGACACCCATCTATGCCCTGCAGGAGGGAAAGGTAATTTTCAGCGGCTGGGACGGGGGTTACGGAAAATGTATAATAATAGACCATAATTACCCTGACATCCCCAAAATCCCCAGGATACAGACAAAATACGCCCATAACTCAAAAAACCTTGTTAAAAGGGGCGATTATATCAGAAGAGGC
Source organism: Candidatus Gastranaerophilales bacterium (assembly GCA_028277195.1). Classification (GTDB taxonomy): domain Bacteria; phylum Cyanobacteriota; class Vampirovibrionia; order Gastranaerophilales; family UBA9971; genus JANQGS01. Next base: position 4,111 of record JANQGS010000139.1, on the reverse strand, counting down.
CAAATCATAGGCTATGTAGGCTCAACCGGCAGGTCAACCGGCCCGCACCTTCATTTTGAGGTTATTTTTAACGGAAAACCCATAAACCCGATTGACTACCTGTATAAATTGCCGGGGTATCTTGATTATGTTGTTTATATGAGGAAAAAGCAGAGGTATATGTCGCGAGTACATTAATTTTTGTTACTTTTTGCCCATAAATCAGGCAAATTTTTGTTTTCAGACGGATTTAACCATTTGTCAGCGAAATTTTTATTATTGAAATGATTAGAACTGTTGCAGAAGAAAAAATTTTTTTTCAGCCCTCCAGAGAAATGAGCCAGATTCCCCCCGGCTCCGGGATAAAAAATATTATTATTCCGACAAACAACGGCGGCGGCATACTAAAATGTTATTATAGAAAGCCCCGACCAGGTATGCCAACGATGATGTTTCTTCATGGGGTACGCAGGAATGCTTCCTTTTACCTGAACAGAATGCCGGGGATGTTTTTAAAAAAAGAAGGATACGGGCTTTTACTGGCAGAGTACAGGGGATTTGGAGAGAGCACCCAGGCATATCCTTCGGAAGAAAGCATTTATGAAGATGCTCAAAGTGCGGTTGAATTTTTAAAAAACAGTAAAAACACTCCTGCCGGTAAAATAATACTCTGGGGTTATTCTCTGGGAGGGGCGGCTGCTGCGGAACTTGCAACAAAGCAGCCTTTTAAGGCTTTAATCCTTGACAGCACTTTTACATCCGTGAGTGACGTAGCAGAAAGAGGACTTGGAGGTAAAATTTTAAACTCTATGCTTTTACGGAGCGAATTTAACAATATAGAAAAAATGTCCAAAATAAAATCCCCTGTTTTAATATTACATTCCAGAGGGGATAAGAGGATCCCCGCAGAAATGGCAGAACAAAACTTTCGGGAATTAAAGGCTTCAGGTAATGTAAGCCCTGAAATGGTAATACATACTGATGCCAAACATGGCGCTATGGGATGGAAAGCAGTCCCGATTCGTCAATTTTTAGACCGGGTGGGCTAAACAGCCTCTTTTTTCTGGGTAACAAAATGAAACCCGAAAGGAGCTCTCTCTACCCTGTTTCGGCCTTCCTGCTTGGCTTTATACAATGCCTTATCGGTTCTCTCAACCAGGTCAACTGGTGTGCTATCGGTTAAATCAAGCTGTGCCACCCCTATGCTTATGGTGAACCTTATAGGCCGCCGGGTTTTATTGAACAATTCCTTTTCAACCATCTGCCTCAGCCTGTCCATAAGTTCATATGCCTTAACCTGGGAAGTTTCCGGTAAAATGAGCGCAAATTCCTCGCCCCCGTAGCGTGCCGCAATATCGCAACTTCTTGTGTTAGAGGATATTAACCCTGCTAGTTCCCTTAAAATAATATCCCCGGTGTTATGCCCGTAAGTATCATTGATTTTCTTGAAAAAGTCTATATCAAAAAGGGCCAGGCTAAGAGGGGATTTATGCCGTTTTGCCCGTGAAAACTCTTCTGTTATACGCCTGTCAAACTCCCTCCTGTTTATCAGCCCTGTCAGGGCATCGGTTGTGGCTATACTGTGCAGGTAATCCGCCTTGCTGTGAGTGCGGTTGAAAATTTTTGAGAGCGCTATGCCCAGAAAGGTTAAAAGACCTATTACTGTTATAAAAGACATCAGCTGATGAACGGAAAAGGTTGCGGCAAATACACATGCGCTGGCTGCTCCTATGATTCCGTTCATCAGAAAGGGTTTTTTGAATAATATTGCCTGGAATACAGGGATTGCACAGAGGAATATAAAGTCCTTATTACCGGAAACAGCTGCTATCATTAATAAAAATATTGTAGTTAATATAATATTCAAACTGAGGAAATTATTACATACTTTTTTACTGCTAAGAGCCCTGTTTTGACAGATTCTAATGAATATTTCAGTTAATGATGCGTAGGTAATAACACTGACCCACCCCGCAACTGATGAATAAAAAAGCAGGTTCAGGGCTATTACCAGGGCTAAAAAGCGGTTGAATTTTAAGGCGCGTATCAGGCCTGACATGAAATTATCCTGTAAAAGCAATTCTTCCCCCATTTTGCGTAATTAATTAACCTGATTTTACAATATTTTAGGCTTTTGGCTAATTAATTAATATTTGTTAATATTTTCGATAGTTAGTGATTAGTTGTTTAGTTACAAATCTGTTGTATATTCATATTTAGTAAGTAAAATGTTTTTATGGGAAACAAAAACATTATTTCTATTATAGGCGAGGTACTTGTTGACTGGACATGCCTTAACAGGACACTTGACCTGAATAAAGCAAACGAATTTCTGAAACTGCCCGGGGGAGCACCGGCTAACGTAGCGGTAGGGCTGGCAAAACAGGATTACCCGGTGCGGTTTATCGGCGGGTTTGCCGCTGATATTTTCGGGGACTGGTTAAAAGAGTATTTAACCTCTTTAGGGGTTGATGTCGACCTTTCCCAAACAATTGAAAACGCAAACACCAGGTGTGCCTATGTTTTGACCGACGAAAACGGAAACAGGGTATTTAAGGGGTTCAGCAGGTCTATGTGCGCTGATACCATGCTGGAATATGAAAAAATTGATTTAAATGTCCTGAAAGAGTCCCCGATTATATATTTTGGCTCACTTATACAGGCTTGCGATAACACCCGCACGGTCATCCGCAAAATTCTCGAAAACACAAAAGGCTATAACATCAAGGTGTATGACCCGAACTTAAGGCCCGCCGTGTGGGGTTCGGTTGATGAGGCGGTAAGCGTTATAAAACAGACCATTAATTATGTTGATATCTTAAAATTGAGCGATGATGAGGTTAATTTAATCTCAGGCATAGAAAATAACATAGAGGCAGCCGCGCAAAAGGTTTTCAATGAATACGACCTGGAATTGCTTGTTATAACAATGGGTAATAGCGGTTCATTTTATATAAACAAAGATAACAGCGGTTACGTAGAACCGTTTAAAGTCCAGTCAATTGAAATGACCGGGGCAGGGGACGGTTTTGTGGCAGGGTTGCTCGCGGGTATTTATGATAACGGGATTAAAGACCTTGCAAAAGAAAAAATAAAGGATATTTTAACCCGGGCAAACGCAATCGGCGCAATGGCAACGACAAAACCGGGCGCAATGAGCGCATTGCCCACAAAAGCCGAATTGGAAGAGTTTTTATCACTTAAATTATAAGGAATAAATTATGGCAGCAGTTCAGGAAAAAATAGAAGAAAAATTTGCACTCCCCATGATGTCCCCGTTACAGCTTTTTAACCTGTGCGTAGGGATAATAGGCATACAATTTGCCTGGAGTATGCAAATAGCCCTGTCCTCCAGGGTGCTTGAACCTCTCGGGGCAGACCCGTTCCTTTTCGGTTTAATCTGGTGCGCGGGCCCGGTAACAGGGCTTTTGGTCCAGCCAATAGTCGGGGCTATATCAGACAGGACCTGGACAAAAATAGGCAGGAGAAGGCCTTTTGTTTTGGTTGGTGCGTTTTTAGGCGCGCTGGCCCTGCTGTTTTTCCCGTTTTCTCCCACTCTGCTGATTGCCGCTTTGACTATATGGGTAATTGACGCGTGCGTTAATGTTTCACAGGGGCCATACAGGGCATTAGTTCCTGATAATGTTCATCCAAAGCAGCATGCTATTGCCAACGGCTACATTAACTTTGCTTTTGGGGCCGGTTCGGTCATAGCTCTCGGCGTAGCGCCGGCGCTTAAGTTTTTTAATGTGCCTATGAGTATTGAACAGCAATATATTATGTCGGCAGCAGCGCTTATATTATTGATTATATATACGTCTTTGACCATCAAGGAGTATAAAAAGCCCGCAAAAAAAGACGTCCGGGAAGAAAAACCGACTTTACTTGAAGCGTTCGGGGTTTTTGCAAAGAGCGACCGGGAAATCCACAAGCTGTGCGGGGTGCAGTTCCTGATATGGGTGGGAATTATGTGTATGTTTATATACCTGACACCTTATATAGTGCATAATGTATACCTGTTGCCGGATATGTCCGCGGAGAATTATAAACAGGCTGAAAAAGAATACCAGGCATCGGACGTGAATTATGAGACGCAAAACGTTGAAAATACGCTCTTAAAATATAAAGAGTT
>JANQGS010000255.1 GCA_028277195.1 Candidatus Gastranaerophilales bacterium | reverse complement strand
GTAGATACTTCGAATCCGGCTTATTCACGTCTGCCGGGGAGGCCATAAGCGCGGCGGCAGCAGCAATGGCTACTGTTCTTGACCATCCCGATTTTTCATTTTTTTCTGCGCCGGCGGTAAATACAGGGGGGGTATAATAATATTGCCTCCGGATGTTATTGGTTTGACCTATTAGCATAATCTTTTCCTTTTATTTTATTGCTTACCTGTAAAGTATTAAGTACGCTGAATAAAAAAAATTGCTGTAAAATTGTAACATCATTAAAACCATATTTAATATAAAATAAAAACAATATTTAAGCTTAACGGGTGCAGTAGCTGTGGATCTTATAAAATCAATTCTGATTACATTATTAATTTTTGTCCTGCTGGGAGGAGGTCTATTTTATATAGGCAAAAAACAGGAAATTGAAAAAGCAAATGCAAACCTTGTAAAAGCCAAAGACGAATTCGGCAAAAAAAAATACAAAAATGCGCTGGTTCTTTTAAAATATGAACCTTCAAAAGAACATTTGGAAGATTACTATCTTTTAAAGTTAAAAACCCTGATTGAGCTGGAAAATTTTTATCAGGCTGAAGAAGTTTCTAAAAAATTATTAGAAATAAATGATAAGAATCATTTTTATTATTATTTGATCAGCCTGATACACGGATACAATTGGGATTATGAAAAAACTGAGCAGGCACTAAAAAAGGCAATCGAGCTTCAACCGGAAAATTTGAGCTATAAAATGCGGCTTGCCAGAGTATATTCTAACGGGAATAAAACTCAGCAGGCTCTGGATTTATACAAAAACATAAGGGAAACGGATTCAAGGTATCAAATAGCCTGGGCAGAGGCTGCAACAGTGCTTGAAAATAATAAAAACTTTGATGAATCCTTAAAACTCAGAAAAGCATCCGCGGAAAAGTTTCCCGATCATTTATCCAGCCAGTATAAGCTTGCTGCCTTATATGAAAAATTGAAGAATAAAAAGCAGGCTGTTGGATATTATAAAAAGGCAGCTCAGCTTGATAAGCACAGGGTCAGCGACGCAATTGAAAAAATAGAAAATTTAACTAACGAAAAATACCATTACATCGTTAATACCAAAACCCAACGAATCCCTTTAACCATAATAGACAACCTCATGATAATAAAAGCTAAGGCAGATAACTTCGAAGGTAACTTTTTAATTGATACCGGTGCCTCTTTATCTGTCATATACGAAAGATTTTTGAAGAAAAGCAATATACACGTTTACTATGACAAATACGGTGTTCTGGAAATGGCAAACGGCAGCACTGAATATGCACCCGTAGCCTATTTTGACTTTAAAATAGGGCAAAAAAAGTTCAACGACAGCCGAGTTTACATTTTGACAGATACGAAGACAATTAATTTTGATGGAATTATTGGCAGCGATATTTTGAAAGATTTAGATTATTACATTGACCAGGAAAAAGAGTGTATTGTAATCAACTATTGATTTATACTTAAAAATTGGGAAGCAGGGGGAAGCAGGTTTATAGTTTATATTCTTCAGCCAGCTTGTATTTTCTTGCTTTTTTAGAGGGGTTTACTACTTTCAGAAAACCTTCCCGATGCCAATTTAAAGTTAATTGTCTTGCAGACCTTTGTGAAAAGTTAAAGAACAAGGCTACATCATTACTTGTAATAAATTCCTGCCGTTTAAACAAGGCTAAAATTTTTCTCTGCTTTGGGTCAAGTTGTTTTAACAATGGGGATTGGTCTGGTTCAAAATCCTCTGAAGCTTTAAGGGAATGTTTTTCTACTTTTTCGAATGCTTCTGCCATTCCAATTATAAAATATTCAATCCACTTTGTAATATCGGCTTCTGCTCGGCCCATATAATAATTATGAGAAGGTCCAATAGAAATTGCGTCGTAATAAGCGGAAAGGTCTTTAACATAATATTCCTCCAGTGAATATAAGCCTTTCAAATCATAGCCCCCTAAATGAAGAATAAGAGTTGTTAAAAGCCTTGCTGTTCTACCGTTGCCATCATGGTAAGGATGGATTGTAGCAAACTGATAATGTGTTATAGCTGCAATAATAGGGCAGGGAACTTCATCTTTATTTGTATTTATCCAGCGAACCAACGTTTTCATTAACACAGGCACATCATTTGCCTCAGGAGGCATATAAACAATTCTGCCGGTCAAACTATCCTTTATAACATTTTGTGCATCTCTATAGGGGGTAGGTTTAACTTTTATTGAGCCATTTGATGAAACAAGGGCATGAATTTTTTGTATCTGTTTTTCAGTTAATTGTTGATTTTTTGCAGCCATTTTTTCAACTTCAGCAATAGCTGCATAATATCCCTTTACTTCATTTTCATCTCTTTCTCTTCCCGTAAAGCTTTTATTCTCCTTAATAACTTCCTGAACATCTTTTTCTGAAAGCCTGTTACCTTCTATAAGAGTAGAATAATGGGTAGAGTATAATTTTGCGCTTTCACGCAGGCTTGCTAAAACAGAAGGCGTTATTGGCAAGCCTTTTATTCCTTCTTTAATTTGTTCAATCCTTATTAAGGCATTAGCAATTTTTGTAGTTATTTGATAGTTTGGTAAAAAATTTAACGGCATATTATTAACTAATTTTATGTCATTAACCTGCCGTTATTATGCCATTAAACAGCCGTTAAATCAACTGATAAGTATTGTGTTCTTTACTCTGATTTTACTTGATTATGGCCTGAATGCAAGCCATACTTAAATTGAAAGGATGAAATGGGAAAGATGTCTATATTTCCTCCTTTTTCAAAATTAAAAATTAGGCAATATAATATTACGCAGCACCTTCCCCCCTCTTAGTTCGTCCAGCGCTATGTTAATATCTTCAATAGAATATTTATTTGAAATTAACCTGTCCAATTTTATGCTACCGTCAATAACAAGCCTGAATATTTCCGGGTAATCGTCTGTTTTGCAACCGATAGAACCGATTATTTCCTGCTCAAGAAACATTATTTTTGAGGGATTTATTGTTATGTCCCTGTTTGTGTAACCTATAATGCACAACCTGCCCGCCTTTGCCAGGGTTTTAAACGCGGCTTCAATAGTTTCCGGCCTTCCTGCAACCTCAAAGGCAACATCATATTTTTCTCTTACCTCAGAAGGGTTGAGCGCATATTTAGCCCCGAGTTCAAGCGCTATTTCCATTTTTTCCCGGTCAATATCGCAGGCAGTAACTTCTGCCCCGGTCAAGGCCGCAACCTGCACAACGTTTATACCTACCCCGCCGCACCCGAAAACTATTACCCTATCTGTTGGCTGTACTTTTGCCCGGTTAATAACCGCATGATAGGGGGTTGATATTGCGTCAGCTATGATGCAGCCTTCTTCAAGCGGTATTTCATCGGGCATCAACAAAACGTCCTTTTCCGGGACTTTAACGAACTGCGCAAATGCCCCGTTCATTGAATTTCCGAGCATTAGCATATTTTTGCAAATGTTTTCCCTCCCCGTAAGGCAAAATTCACACTCCCCGCAACTAAATACAGGGGGAATAAGAACCCTGTTCCCGGGCTTTAGCCTTTCGCCCCCTGTTATTACTATGCCTGATGCCTCATGGCCCAGGGTTATGGGCGGCTTTTTAAAAGTTGGCACGCCGTGGTCAATATAGTGCAGGTCAGTATGACACACCCCACAGGCTGCCACCCTGACCAGTACCTCGCCGTCATTGAGCCCGGGTACTGGAATATCTTCTATTACAAGGGGTTTATCACCTTTTCTCAGTATTGCTGCTTTCATATGTCGGCTTGTCGGATATTACTCCTTCCTGTTCCTTTTCCAGCGGCAACTTAAACCCGAAGGTGCTGCCATGCCCGGGAGTGCTTTCTACAAAAACCTCTCCTCCATGGTGTTTTTCTATTGTAATTTTAACCAGGTGCAGCCCCAATCCCGTACCTTTTACGGAATGTACCCTGTTTTCGACCCTGTAAAACCGCTCAAATATTTTATCCAGGTGCTCATCGGGTATGCCAACCCCGTTGTCCTCGACTGAAACCTGTAAGTAGTCGCCTGTTCTGTCGATTTCTGCCCTTATCTTTACCCTGCCGTCAGGGTAGGAATACTTTACAGCGTTACATAAAAGGTTTTTTAAGGCCCTCTCTATGCTCTCCGGGTTTATCATCACCTGCGGAAGCTCAGGCTCTGTAATTATTGAAAATGTAATGTTTTTTTCCTCTGCGATGACCTTCATTGAGTTGACTGTGGGCTCTAAAACAGTGCATATATCACAAAGAGCTTTTTCCAGGTTAATATTTGGGGATTCAAGACGTGAAAAGTCAAGGATATCATTGACCATACGGTTTAGCCTGTCTGATTCCCGGTTAATTACCGATAAAAACTCCCTCTTTGTCTTTTCGTCAAACTCTTTTTCATAATTGTAAAGAGTGTCTATATAGCTCCTGATAACCGTTACCGGGGTTCTCAATTCGTGGCTTACGTTAGAAATAAAGGTGTTCTTAATCCTGTTGAGCTCTGATTCGCTGGTTATATCACGCATTACGATAACATAGCCCAGGTATTCATCGTTTAGTGTGTACAGGGGTGAGATTATGGTTCGCAATATTTTTCTGTCAACCTGTATCTGGCATTCCAGGTTTTTGGATTTTAAATCCTCATAAGGTGTGTCCTTAAACTCTTTTACGTTGGAGACAAAGCATAGCTCGCCGTTTGAGTCGTAATAATCTGTTATTTTCGTTGATAACAGCTCTTTTATCCCGGTTTCGAGCATTTCAACCGCCGCATTATTTGCCAGTATAACAGTATCAGCCCTGTCACAAACTATAACCCCGTTTGCAATACTCATTAATACGGCTTCGAGCTTGTTCCTTTCATAGGTTAGCTGGTCAATATTCTTTTCCTCATACCTCCTTAGCTTTACTGACATATTATTAAAGGATTCAAAAAGCTGTTTAATGTCTCCCCATAAGTCCCTTGATTTAATTTTATACCCGAATTCCCCCGAGGAAATCCTTTTTACCCCATCCGCCAGCAGCTTTATCTGCCTGGTCATAAGCAGGGTGTTGATAAACACCGCGGCAATCGACAAAATCCAGGCTATGCTGAAAATAACAATCATGAGTGTTCTTGTGGCCCTGCCTACAATGTTCATTGTATGGCCTGTAAGTCCCAGCTGGATTGAGCCTGTTATTTCTTTTTGTCCTTCTGCCGGCACTGTAAGGGGATGGCTGATTTCCACAGCCGGGATATCCCCGGAGAGCGGTTTATTTGAGTATAATATATCGCCGTATTTATTCCTGTAAACGAGGTATGCTATATCTTCACTGCTGGTTATCACGTTTTGGGAGTATTTTTCGAGTTTCAGGCGGTTGTCTTCGTCCTCAAAGTCTTTTATAAGCTCTGCACCGTTAACCGCAAGGGTTTTAGCCAGCATGCTCCCAAAGTCGTGGTAACTCTGGAGTATGGTTTTTTGTGTATTGCTGATGACCATCCAGGCGGTCAGTACTATTAAAACCGAACTCAACAGTGAGCCGAAAACAATGAGCTTGTTTTGCGAATTAAGGCTCAAAAAATTATTTTCTTCCTGTTTGTCTATGAATTTCAGCAGGTTGCTCATTTATGGTTTCCTTTTAACAGCGGCTTACTGTAAATTAGCCAGAATGGTGTTACTGACTGATTTTAAGGCGGCAAACACACCCCTGCCCTCAATCGCCACAGCCTCAAAACTCGGGAAACCCGCTTTATTGAGGTCATTTTCCAGCTCTTCATAGCTGAGTACGCCGGGGAGGTCTCTTTTATTATACTGCAAAACCACCGGTATATTTTCGGTACTGAGGTTAAATTCCTTAAAATTTTCCATCATATTATTGAAACTTCTTATATTTTCCTCCCGTTTTTCAACAGATGAGTCGGCAACGAAAATAATGCCGTCAACCCCGTTCAGGATAATTTTCCTGGCAGCATTATACTCCATTTGCCCGGGAGTTGTATAGAGGCTGAAAGTGGTGTTAAAACCCTTAATGTCCCCGAGGTTTATTGACAAAAAATCAAAAAACAGGGTTCTTTCATTTAACCCCTCAAGGCATGTCATATCCGACCTGATTGCGGAATCAAGCGTATTGTAGATATATAGAAGATTGCTTGTTTTACCGCTCTCTCCTGACCCATAGTAGACTATTTTGCAGGTCAGTTTTTTTTCAGCATAATTTACCAGAACCAAAATATAAAATCTCTCATCAAAACTGATTTATTTTAATTATCCATAAAATCGACGTTTTGGACAAGATATAACAGCTTTCTATTTAGACTCTGCCACCCCGGAATTCACAAACATAAAATAATCCAGGCCCCGGGCTATTGAGCGTGCTATTTTATCCTGGAACTCGGGATTGGTAAGAAGGCTGTATTCATCGGGGTTTATCATAAACCCAAGCTCCAGCAGCACCGCCAGGGTTTCCTCAGGGCGGGTCAGCGCAAAACTGCTCCAGAACAGCCCGAAATCCTTAAATTGTAAATCCTCAAGAAGAGCTTTATGAAGCGTTTTAGCCAGTGGTAATGACTGCGAGTGATAGTAATAAGTGCTTGTTCCGTGTTCTTTATAGGGATTCCGCCCGTCAGGCAAGGAATTATTGTGTATGCTCAAGAGAATACGGGCATTATTATAATTCGCGAATTTTACCCTTTCATAAAGCCCGGCCTCTTCGTCTATTGTCCTTGTCATTACTACGTTTGCCCCCCTTTTCTCAAGGATTGCCTTTAATTTTTCAGAAATTTCAAGGTTAACCTGTTTTTCCGGTATGCCTGTAGGCCCTACTACTCCGAGTTCTTCGCCCCCATGGCCGGGGTCCAGGCATATTGTTATACCTTTAAGAGGTTTTTCAGGGTCAATTACAGGGGGTTTTTCTATCTCAACTACCAGGTTTTCACCTTCATAATAGTATTTATATCCCCAGAATTGCCTGGAATTTACCGTAATGTTTATTTTAACTGAATTTTTTGTTTCCTGGGTCCATTTTACCTCTTTTAAAAATTCATCCTTGTTTTCATAAGAAAATAAATCTATGTCAGCTTTTACCCCGAATATTTTAAGGTACATCTCGTTAGCAACGGGTTGCTCGATAATAAACGGGTGTTTTTGGCTCAGTGGTATCTTAAAATATATTTTTTCCTTCCCGGAATTTATGTCTATAAGGTCGATGGCGCTTCCTAATTCCGGGGTGCCCTCCGGCAGAAGGGTTATATCATCTTCATGTATCCAGCCTTCCAGGGTTTCTCCCATTTTGAACCTGTAATTATCGCCAATCCTGCCGGTCAGGTTAAGCCTGGTACCCTCGGGAAGCGGGGTAAGCCTGCTTTTTCCGGGATGTGTCCTTACGGTTGCATGGTCGTTTTTTACAACCGCAATAACCGGCGGGTGCCCGGGAGGTATTGTTGAAACAGTTACAGGCAGCGTGTGGCTTATTTTTCCCCTGCTGGAGACGAGTTTTACCGTTATGGATTCATTTTTAAATACGTCTTTTTCCTGTATCCGGTAAGTGCCCTTGTATATTCCTTTTACCGGAATGGACGAGCCTTTTGATGCCTTGCCGTAGACCGGTCCTGTCCGTATATATTTAGGCGGCTGTTCATACATTGTAATATTTTTCCTTTTTTTACCTATGGAAAAATATGCTTTATTGCCGGTTGAGCCCATAAAACTTACCTGTAGTATATCACCCGGTTTGTAAATAACCGAATTGCGCGGCTGAAGCGAATTCTCATTTATTTTAAGGGGATATCGCGGGATTGTTTTTACGTATTCGGGGGTATGGATTGTGCGGGTTACTTTTTCATTTGTATTTTCATAAGAAGAGGTTATATTTATGTTATTAGCGCCGGGCTTTAATTTTATCACATGTACAAATCCCCCGTCGGGATGGACTTTTACGGTTTCATTGTTAATTTTAAGGCTTGCCCCGGTGTTTGTATTCCCCACAAAAAAAGTAGAGTATGCGTTGATATGGGCGTTATCCTTGGGATAAATAACTTCCAGGGCGTTTGCGGGCATTATGTGGATTAATAATACAAATATTGCAATACAAATGAGCTTACCGATATTTTTCACGGTTATTTCCTTAAAAGAGTTTTAAAACTGTCATATTTACATTATACGCATTAAATAGCAATTTTTTAAGGTTAAAGTTTTTTATTAATATAAGGGGAAAAATAAATAGGAAGATATTATGCAAATAAGAGCTTTAGCTGCCGCGGGAAGGGGTTTCGCGCAAGAAACCGGTAATTTTGCTAAAAGAAATGGGCATGCTTTCACTGAAATTGCTCATGACTTAAGAGATGGGGCAACAAGAGGGGACTGGGTTTCCGAAATAATTGTTGCAAAAGTTTTAATTCCCGCATTAAAGTTCTGGAATAAAGTTACAGCCAAAAATGCTGCAACGAAAAAAAGCGCAATAAGAGTATTTTTTGGCTAAAGATAAACTAAAGCATCGTAAACAATAACAGGTAAATAAACCCGAAACTCAGGCTCGCAAAACCAAAACACCAGTGAATTGCGGGCGGCTGGTTATTCCATAACTGACCAAGAGTAATTCTTTCTGCTCTGTTGTTCATAATTTAATCTCCGGACACATAACTATTATTAAACTTCCCTTATTATATTTTTAACCGGTTTCATTCTCAGGGCATCATACTGAAGGTTTAAAAATTCAGGGCAAAACATCAATCCCGGGGTGTAAAAATATCCGGGGCTTTTAAATTATGCAGCCTGTTAATATATTGCGCGAGAGTTTTCGGTTTTAAAAAATACAGGGCGTCTGCTTGCAAGCACTTTAAATAATAATTAAAATTGCCGCTTAAAACATACCTGTGGAAAATCAGGCTGTTCTCGATTTTCCTGGTTTTTTCAAACCTCCCGTCAGTTGAAATTCCCGTTCTGGCAAAACTGGCTATGGTTTTTTCAATGTAACGGGTTTTAACCCCCCCGGCAGTTAAAACCCTCATGTTAAAATCATGGTCCCCCGCTATAAAAAATTTTTCATCATAAAGCCCGAACCTCTCAAATAAACCCCTCCCGTAAAAAATACTCTGGTGGCATATAGGCATACTCAACACACTGTAATAATTCCGGCCTTTATTCTGCCTGCTTAGCCTGCTTTTTTCGGGCTGTACTACGTTTATATCTCCGTAAACAAAGTCATAGCCGCCCTTTTCAAAAACATTAACAACCGTTTTCACAACATCATCCGAGTACAAGGTGTCATTTGCGTTTAAAAAATACAGCACATCACCTGTTGAGAGGTTTATCCCCTTGTTCATGGCATTATAAACACCTTCGTCGGGCTCTGAAACAAAACAATCTATTTTGTCCCCGTATTTTTCTATAATCCCGGTTGTACCGTCGGTTGAGCCGCCGTCAATTATCACGGTTTCAATATTTTCAAACGTCTGCGAAAAAACGCTTTTGAGTGTTTTTTCAATTGTTCCGGCTTCGTTGCGGCAAACGGTTATAATTGATACTCTCATCTGCTGGTTATTTCCTCGTATAACTTTATATACCCTGAAATCATCCCCTCCAGGGTAAATTTTTCCTCTACAACCTTCCTGCCCCTTATCCCCGCACTATAAGCCAGGTTCTCATCCGCCAGGAAGGTTTTTATGCCGTTGATAAAATCATCTTCGTCCCTGTAAGCGGCGATATAGCCTGATTCCAGGTGTTTTACCTGCTCGGGTATGCCCCCGGCGTCAAAAGCAATTACCGGAGTGCCGCAGGCAAGGCTTTCCAGGACTACCAGGGGCGCATTATCAGCCAGTGACGGGTAAATAAACAAATCAGCAGCCGAGTAAAACTTTGCCATAATGTTTTCGTCCTCTATATACTCAAACTCAAGGAAATTATCGCCGCAATAACTCCTTTCCCTGCCACCGGTGCACACAAACAGGATATCCTTATTATCCTTAAAGCGCTCAAATGCTTTTTTTATGTATTGCCCGCCCTTGGCGGGGTTTTTTAAGCTGCCCATTGAGGAGAAAAACAAAATAGTCTTATCCTGCGCCAGGTTTAATTCCTCGCGAGCCCGGGCTTTATCATAAGGCTTAAAAATTTCTTCATCCACTCCGTTATTAATCAGCCTTATGTCAAACTTTCCGAGCAGGGGGCTTGCTTTTGCCCTCCGCGCCAGCCATTTTGACGGGCATACAACGGTCGGCTTCAGGGGCTTGTATAAGCATTTTTTTACCCGGAATAAAAAAGCGGCGGTGTCTTTTGAAATTTTGGGATAGCGTTTCAGGTCAGGGCAATGCCTGCAACCGGCAAGCCATTTTTCGCACTCATACGCCCAGGCGCAATGCCCGGTAAAGGATTGCTCATCATGCAGGGTCCAGACTACAGGCTTGTTGGTGAAAAAAAGGAGGGCTAAAGGCGAAAAGTAACCGCCGTGAATATTATGGAGGTGAATAACGTCAGCTTCCCCGAATTCCTTTAATTTATAAAGGCCATAGCTTTTAAAATTAAAAAAATCCGGCAGTCCCGTGCTTTTTTCGAGTTTTTTAATTAACAGTTCGTGTTTTTCCCGGCCCAGGTTCTTTGCGCTCAAAAACAAGGGGTTAAAGCCGTATTTCCCGATATTTTTATACAAAAAACTATAGGCGACTTTTGCTGCCCCGCCTTTGTTTGTAAGTGTATTCAGGTAAAGTACGTTTTTCATTTAAAAACTTTTTTAATTACATTATTATACTCATCCAGCAGTTCCCGCTTTTTTTCGCGCAGGGCGGTCCTGATTTCATCATAATTTTGCTCGATTAAACGCATTTTTTCCAGGATTATTCCCGGCTCGGCCCTGTTCCATTCAACCCGGCAGTTCTCAAGGTTTAAGCGCCTGATTAAATTGTCAACCTTACCGTTAGCGGAGGAATAATCGATTGATAAAAACGGTATTTCCATTGCCAGCGCGAATAAATGCCCATGATAGCGCATTGCCGTTATGTATTTTGCGTTATTTATCCTCTCCAGCATCCGGTAAAAGGTTAAATATTCCCGCTCCAGGTAAATATTTTCATTATCGCTTATTTTTGAATAAATTTTACGGTTAAAAATCCTGTCATCGTTGCCCAGGTAAAGGTTATGCATTGCGAGCAAGTCCGCATTCCTCCCTTCCAGGGCTTTAGCAACACTTTCCGCAAGCCGGGCATTGTGTTTTTTGAGCTCATTCCTGTTTTTTACGTATTCTCCCGTATTTTCCCTCAGCAGGGTAACTATCCGGGAGCGGTCCTTTGTTTTGTCTTTTTGCCATTTTGAAACAAAAGCCACGGCAGGGTCCGTTGAAAAGCCGAAATTTTCCTCCCTGATACCGTAATCCCGGGCAATTTGAAAACTTTCTTCGTCCCTGAAAAAGCCCCTGGTGGCTAAATTGCAGAGCCCCTTAACTATTTTTTCATACCTGGGTGATAAACCGGGATTTATTCCGCAGCCGAAAATAACCCGCTCTTTTTCCTGCTTATCCGCTTCAATAAACGCATCCAGTATATAGTTCAGCTCCATTATGCCCATCAGTGGCCCTCCGCCGATAATTACGGCATCAACCGATGAAACGAGTTTTTTGTTAAAACATTGGCTTATGGGTACTATTTCCGGCTGTGAACGGTTTAATTCCCTGAATGTCTGCTTTACTACCATATCTTCATAGGAAGAAACAGCTATATTGCAATTCGGTGAGCGGTGGAGGATAAAATCCAGCAACTCGGCCAGGATTGCCTTATCCCCCAGTGTTTCCGTGCCCCACCAGCCCAGGATAAGGACTTTCTTCCAGTTTTCAGGCGGGATTGATACCGGTTTTCCGGGTTTTATCACTAATTTTTTGTATTTTTCCCTTAATTTTTTCTGCCGTATTTTAGCCCCGGCTTTTTCAACCTTTTGCCCAAGCAGTGTTTTCAGGGGCAGCGGCCCCCTTAACTGGTGAATGCAGCCCGGGCATTCATTTTTCCTGATTTCTCTCCTGAGCCCAATGTTTTTTATATACAGCTCATAAGCCGAGTTATCAAGACACGAGCCCAATACAGGACTTTTTACCGAACAATAGCTAAGCCCTCCCCGCGCGTCAAGGGTAATGCCGGAGTGCTGCCAGGCGCAACCAGTTGTTCTCTTGTGGCGCTCTCCCGAAAAATACAGGTATATATCCCTGTTGACGTCAGGGCTGTTTATCCATTTATAATCCCCGTCAAACGCCAGTTTTTTGAAAAACTGGGCCAGGTGCAATTTTTTTTCGTCGGAATACGGGTTATTTTCAAAGTATCCCCGGTTATAAATCCTGTTTATATCGTTTGCTATGCGGAATTCCGAGTATTTCAGGCCCTTCTCCTTCATCCACTCCAGGGCATCATCGACCCGGTAAGCGTTTTCAGGCGTTATTGTGTAACCGCACCAGGCATTGACGTTGTGCCCGAGCAGCGCGTCAACCAGCCCCTCCGCTGCCCTGAAATTCCCGGGCACTCCCCTGATTTTATCGTGCACTTCCCCAATACCGTCTAAAGACACCCCTATGCTGAAATTTATTTTATTTTCGGCAAGTCTTGTATTTATTTCCAGAATAACCGGCAGGTTTTTCTCATAATTTATTGCATTGGTTAAAACGGTAATATGTTTGCATTCCGGGAGTTTTTCCGCGATAACGTCAATGATACCGGCCAGGTCCTTTCTCAAAA
This sequence comes from Candidatus Gastranaerophilales bacterium, assembly GCA_028277195.1. GTDB lineage: Bacteria > Cyanobacteriota > Vampirovibrionia > Gastranaerophilales > UBA9971 > JANQGS01. The sequence continues at coordinate 3,143 of JANQGS010000255.1, read as the reverse complement.
AAGGCTCTCCGCCGTTAATCCCCACGGAGTTTATATTTTTAAAAAGCCTGTCCGATAAAATTTTTTCAAGCTCTTCCGGGGTAAATTCTTTTTGCGGTTTTTGTTTCCAGACATTGCACATTACGCATTTTGAGTTGCATTTGTCTGTTACGGGGAATTGCAGCGCTGTGGGGGCCAGGGGGACAATTCGGCTTAAGCAGTCGTATTTTAATGTTTGTTTTAACTTTCTTAAATCCATGTTTATGTTATTTTAACATATTCGGTAAATTTATTTATACTACTGTCAAATGAAAAAATTTAGCTGGCGAAAAATATCTGAAATGCTCGAAAACATCCCCGCATCCGACTGTGAATGCCGGTATCCGGGATATGCCGGTCTATGGTGCAGGCTTATCATGGCGGTTACCGGCTATGGAATGCTGCGCAACACTGTTGCGGTAATACACGGGCCTACTAACTGCGCCTGGGCAGTCAGGAACTTCTGCCTGACAAATTACTCTCTTTACTGCGGAAACCCCTTCCTGCATATGCCTTCAACTGATATAAAACAGGATGATGTTATTTCAGGAGGCACAGATAAGCTCATAGCGACTTTAACAGAAGTTGACAGGGATTACAAACCGGAACATATAGCGGTTTTTGACACCTGCTCCACCGCTCTTATCGGCGATGACATAGAAACAGCCATTAAAACCGCACAAAAAACTTGCAATGCAAGGCTTGACTATATGCCGTCAGCAGGTTTTACTTCACTGCCACTGGGTAAGTCAATCGAGGAAATAACAGTTAAATACGCTGATATGATGGAAGCGCCAACAGAAACAATCCCCGATACGGTCAATATTTTAGGGCAATACAAAGAACAAAAACGCTGCAAAAACGCGAAATACCCGGATGACAGCTCGGAATTAGCCAGGATGATTGAGGGTATAGGTTTAAAAATCCATAGGGTATTATTATCAGGCAATTATGACTATATAAAAACAGCCCCGCAAGCCAGTGTTAATGTTATAAGCTGCCCGACCTGGGGAATTCCCCTTGCAATAAAGATGAAGGAAAAATTTAAAACCCCGTATACCAACCAGGCTATACCCGTAGGGATTAAGCCAACCGAAAAATGGCTCACTGAGCTCGCAAATTTTACAAACAAAAACCCCGGGCCTTTTATTGGGCAGGAAGTTGAAAAACTTACGCCAATGTTTGAAAAGGCCGAAAATATGGTCCGGGGCAGGGTTGCGCTGATAGAGTGCGGCAGGAATTCCCAGACCGCTTTTGCCCGGCCAATGGCTATGGCAAGGGCGCTTGAGGAGCTGGGCATGGAGGTGCGGCTATTTGGCCTGCACCCCATGGAGCTGAAAGCCAAGGAAACAGACGCCGGGTATTTTATTAATGAAGGATTTGACCCGCTGCTACTGGATGGGGATTATGCGTACCAGCAGCCGGTTAACATAAAGCATATCCTTGAAGACCTGGGGTTAAAACAGGGCGAGTACTTATATTTTACCCATGACGTATTTCCTGCGCCGAATGACGGTTCAAGGGTCGAGACAGGTGTGCATTTGCGGAGGGTAAAGGGTGCTCCGGGCCGGGGCGTGGGTTTCAAAGGAGCAAAAGCATTGTATGAAACCGTCATAGAGGCTGTTATAATGTCAGAGAACAGGAAGTTCCCGACTCTTTATGAACTGGTACATAGGAGGTAATTGAATTTATGGGCAAGTGTAGTTGCGGGCTGAGCAAAAAGGATAAATGCGACGGAAGTTGCAAAAAAGACAGGAAAAAGAAAAAAGACAGGAAAAAGAAAAAATAAGGCACATCAGTAAGGATTTTCCCATTATGCAAACGATAAACCACTCCCCTGCCTATAAGGACCTGATGAGGCCGGGAGCATTCATCGGGGCGGTGCTGGAAGCAAGCGGGATAAAAAATGCGCTCATAATCTTCCATGGCATAGCCGGGTGCAACATAGAAGCCGTACACTTCCGCTCTGACAACATCCCCGGCGGCAACTATGTGCCCATTGTCCCAACAGGCCTGAATGAGCAGGATTGTATCCGGGGCGGGTACGAAAAGCTGCTGAGAACGCTGAGGGACACTATAAACAAACGCCCGCCTGAGATTGCGTTTATTTTGACAAGTGATGCAACATCCATTGCGGGCGATGATATCCACACGGCAGCAAGGACCGTACAGGCTGAAACAGGAGTAAGAATAATTGCCCTGGATACTCCGGGATTTTTAGGCGGTATAACAAAAGGCACAGACCTTATTTTAAGTGAATTACCCATGCCAAAAAGCAGTTTAAACCTTGTTGCGCCTTATCTTATGGGCTCTAAAAACTGGAAAAATGACGCTGAAGAGATAAAAAGGCTGCTAAATGCCGCCGGGGTTCAGGGTAATATTAACCTGAGCGGCGAGGAATTGCCTGAACTCGAGAAAAAAACGGAAATTTCCCATGGGAAATTCCCGTTACCCATAGGTGTTGCCAATACCGAGCGGTTTTTAATGAGTTTTGTTAATGATAAAGAAAGAGTTCGGGGGGTTTTAGCTGAAGATATAAAATTTCTTAAAAAACAGCTTAAGTATAACTATAACTTTAGCTGGATGACCACGTTAATGTACCAAAAACGTTGCGGGATACTGGGCCAGGCAAAATTTTCAGCGTCGCTTGCCGGGTGCCTGTTGTGGGAATTCGGCATAATACCCGGGGTTATCGGTATTATAGCCGAAACAGGCCGGGCAATAGACCAGTCCCTTGAGCTTTTGGAGGACATAAAAGACCAGGCAGGGTTTAAGGTACTGGTTAACCCGTCATATTTTGAGTATGGAAACGCCATTAAGGAAGCGAATGTGGACTTTTCTATAGGCTCAATCCAGGACAAGCCCTTAAGTTACGGTTATAAAATACCCCATTTGTCGCTGTGCGGGTTTTATTTTTATAATCAATACAATTTTATACCCTGGCCAATTGCGGGTGTGCGGGGGGTTTTAGGGCTGTTAAGCGAGCTTTCCGGGGTTATGGAAGAGGCTTTTTACAGCCGTTATATCAAATGAGTTAGTTTTCTTAAAATCGGAAGGACTCTGTTTTTTTGATTGAGTATCAAAAAAATGGAGGGAGCCCGACTTTAAGAAAACGTCGCTCTCTG
>JANQGS010000239.1 GCA_028277195.1 Candidatus Gastranaerophilales bacterium | reverse complement strand
TCCGTAAGCTCCCGGCGCATTTCTTCCATATTAAAATATTTTCGCTGGTCTAAAAATACCTTTTTATCATTTTTCCCGTCAAACAGGAAAACGCTCGGATATGAATAAAACCTGAATTGTCTTACTATGCTTGCGTTTTTCGTGTCATCAGCCTTTACGATGACAAAATTATACTCCTGCTCGAATTCCTTTCTTAAGTTCTCTAAAATAGGGGCAAACTTCCTGCATGCGCTGCACCAGTCAACATAAAAGTTTACTATTGCGGGTTTATCGCTTTTTTGTGCGTCCTGCCAGGTTATCCCGGTGTCATAATCGGAAGGGAGCGGGTTTAGCTTGGGCGGGACCGCATAAACAACAGAGCCTAAAATAAAAATTAAACCTAAAGTTATCCAGAATTTATTATCCTTAGTCATAAAATTGCCCCTTTGGGAACTACTGTTATACCTGATTCCGTAACGTAAAAACCTTTTTCGAGGTCTTCCTCGCCATTATAACCTATTTCCGTATAAGGAGGAATAAAGACTCCTTTGTCGATTATGGATTTTTTAATTTTTGCATATCTTCCGATATTAACGTTCTCAAACAAAATAGACTCCTCAACCGTCGAAAAACTGTTTATCCTGACGCCAAAAGAGAGCACACACCTGTCGATTTTCCCGCCGCTAATGACGCAACCTTCCGATACGATTGAGTTTGTGGCCATACCAATACGCTCACCTTCCTTCCATATGAATTTTGCGGGGGGAAGGCTGCGGTTTTCCGTCCTGACAGGCCATTCCTGGCTATAAAGGTCAAAATCGGGAAGAGGGGCGAGCAAGTCCATATTAGCCTGCCAGTAAGCATCTATTGAGCCTACGTCCTTCCAGTAGCCTTTTTCGCCCTCAGTCATTCCCTTAATAAGATTCCTGCTAAAGTCATAAACATATACATTTAATCTCTCGTTCATACCGGGAATAATATCCCGGCCAAAATCATGCCCTGAGTCAGGGTTTTTAGCGTCAGCAAGCAGTTCTTCGAGCAAAACATCCCCGTTAAAAATATAGTTGCCCATAGAGGCTAAAACCTTGTCAGGCTGTCCCGGAATGGTTGCGGGGTTTTCTTTTGGCTTTTCCTGGAATCCAATCAGTCTCCAGTCCTCGTCTATTACCATAACACCAAACGCCCCGGCCAGCTCAACCGGAACGGGAATCCCCGAAATCGTGAGGTCAGCTCCTTTTTTGCGGTGATATTTGAGCATGTGCTTAACGTCCATTTTATATATGTGGTCACCGCCGAATACAAATACATATTTAGGGTTTTCATCCGTGATAATGTTTTTATTCTGGTAAATAGCATCAGCAGTTCCCCTGTACCATTCCTGGCCTGTTCTCATCTGTGCGGGGACGAGGTCTGTAAAATGCCCGGTAATGGGTGAAGCCGGCCAGGTTCTTGTTATATGCCTGTTGAGGGAGTCTGATTTAAACTGGGTAAGGATTTTTATCTTGTAAAAACCGGAATTAATAAAATTATTCATCACAAAATCGATTATCCTGTACCTCCCGCCAAAGGGCACTGCCGGTTTTGCCCTGTCTTTTGTCAGCGGGTAAAGTCTTTTTCCCTCGCCTCCTGCCAGTATCATTACCAGTACATCATCTTTATACATATATGCTGTTTACTCCTCTTCATTTTCTTCCCCGTCATTAAGCGGGTTTACGCCCAGCTTGTTCAGCTCATTGACGGCCCTGGCAGCATAAGGGGTGTCCGGGAATTTCTCGTTAACGAGCTTAAAATAACGGATTGACTCATCCACATATTCCCTTTCCTTGCAAATATATCCTACATCAAAAAACAGCCTGGCATAGACCGGGTCTTTAATGTTGGCGCTCATGGCCTCATCCAGTTTTGTCCTGGTATCAACCAGTTTTTCCGCATCCTCAGGGGCAAACAGGCTTGAGGCATAGACCTTTTTTACCAGGCTGTCAACGTTTTCCTCAACTTTTGCCAGCTCTTCAGCGCTCAGGGCTTTGGCTTTTCCCTCCGCAAAATCGCACAAAAAATATAACTGAAAGATTATTAAGACCGCAAAAATTAAACCTGATTTTTTCATATTTTTCCCCTTATACCACACCCGTCTATTATAAAATTACAATATTATTATCTCAACAATCTTCAACTAAATGAATGAATATTTTTGTAACAACCTAGCACCCCAAAAATTAAAATTCTTCAA
>JANQGS010000166.1 GCA_028277195.1 Candidatus Gastranaerophilales bacterium | reverse complement strand
AGAGAGGGAAATATACTAAAACGAGTTTGAATTTTTGAAAACCGAGCGAAGCAGGCGGCGCTGTCCGCATTTGCGCGGCAAAGCCGGATTTTCCAAAATCCATCACTCCCGCTTCGCCTATACTGCTCCAGGCATTGACTGTAAAAATCTGAAATTTAATTTGGGAGCAGTATAACCTATTTCAACTTAACCTCCCCCTTAAATTTCCTTTTATCTCCTTACTGCACTTCAGCAACGACCCTTAAGCTCCTTTACAGGGGCTCTTCTTTTATTGGTTAAATAAGCCCCTTGGTTGAGGGCACGGCGTCAGGACGCTCCGGGTCAATGCGGCAGGCTGTCCGCAAAGCCCGGGCACAGGATTTGAACGCTGATTCAATCTTGTGGTGGGTATCTTCTCCTTCGAGCAACTTTATGTGCAGGGTTATTTTCGCGTTGTTGGCAAAACTTACAAAAAAATGCTTTACCAGTATGGTTTCAAGGTCGTTTATCCTCTCTTCCGGCAAAGGCACGTCAAACCCGCAAAAAGGCCGCCCGCTAATATCAATTGAGGTAAGCGACAGGGCCTCGTCCATGGGAACTATCGCATGGCCATAACGCTTTATGCCTTTTTTGTCCCCAAGGGCCTTATTAAACGCTTCTCCAAGGCTCAGGGCAACATCCTCAACTATATGGTGAGGGTCTTTGTCTTTGGAAACAGCCCTGATGTCAAGGTCAAAGCAACTGTGTGACGCCAGCTGCTCCAGCATATGGTTAAAGAACAGTATCCCCGTATCTATATTCCTTTTGCCGGCGCCCTCAAGGTCTATACTTACTTTTACCTCGGTTTCAAGGGTTTTTCTCTCTGTTGTGGCTTTACGCATTGGTTTGCTCCTCTTGCACTCAAAAACTTTACGTCTTTAATTATAATACGTTATAATTTAGCTATGGAAAATGAATATTATTATAAAGAGAAATTAACCTGGCTCAGATTATGGCTTGCTATTTTAGTAACAATGGATTCTGCTTGTTTTGCCTGGTTAATTAATAATTTTCAAAAAAGTAATATATTTTTAATTTTATCAGATATTTTCTTTATTTTTTTATTAACATTGATACTTTTCTCAATAAACCAAAAAGTTCGAAATTATTTAGAGATAATATATAAGGAGTTAAAAAATGGGTAATGAGTATCTGGTCGTTTTGGCGGGATTGATAATATTAACCGGGATAATCGCAAGCGTAGCCCAGATTGACGCAAAACCTCGAGAGACAACCAAGCATTCCTAAAAATAGCTGTAATCAGGTAGACTTTTCACTAATCCGCTTTCTTCAGTAACTTTTTAACTATTGGCACGTCAGGCAGGGTGAATTTGTAATTTTCCAGCTCAGACAGCCCTAACCATTGTACCTCTTCATGGTCGCTCAGCACAATATCCCCGCTAATGTATTTTACCCTGTACGCCATAAGCTCAATTTCATTGTCCCCGCAGAAAAACCTGCTGGAGGCAAAGAATTCGCCTATCTCCACCTCAATATCGAGCTCTTCCTTAAGTTCTCTTTTCAGGCATTGCTCAAGGGTCTCGCCGGGTTCGAGCTTCCCGCCGGGGAATTCCCAGTGAGGGCCGATACATTTACCGGTCTTGCGCCTGGCAATAAGGATTTTGCCGTCTTTTTCAATTATTCCCGCGGTTACTTTGTCCATAATAACTGCATTAAGCCCTCTGTTTCCTCAAGGATTTCAGCTGCCCCATGGGCTTTTAACACCCTTTTAAGCTCACCGCTCTTGTCCTGGGGGGGTAATACGCCTATTCCCGTTACATTAGCCTGCCTGGCGGCGAACATATCATCAACTGTATCGCCCAGGTAATACACTTTTTCGGGACCCGTTATCCTTAAAATTTCAAAAACTCCCCAGGGATTGGGTTTTTGCTTATCCCGGGGCATATCATCCATGGTAATTATCGGGCAGAAATATTTTTCGATGTCGTGTTTTTTCAAGAAATACTCTGCTTCGGGTTTTGGCCTGCCGGTAAATATCGCAAGGTCAAATTTCCGGGCAAGTTCAGCAATATTTTCAGCGGGCAGAAGCAATCTTTCTTTGTTTATATACTTATTCCAGTATAGTTCCTGGAATTTGGCCACAAGTTCATCAAAACTAACGCTAATACCAGCTTTCTCCAGCAAATAAAGCGTTAAATCCCAGTCATTATTAAGCCCTCCAAGATTTTTAGCCTGCCGGACCTGTTCCCCGGTGAGGACATTACCGGAAAAACCCTCGTAAACATCCTGTATAGCGCACCTGTAAGAGCCGCTGGTATCGGCCAGCACCCCGTCCATGTCAAATATAATAAGCTCCCTGGGAGCAAGGCATTTTAAAATGTCCTCTGTATCCTTAATTGACGGCAGGCCAATCCGTAAGCAGTTCTCCAGGTAAGGGGTTTGTCCGAAATGTTTTACTTTAATGCCTGATTTCAGGAGCTTTTTATAGATAAAATCGGCCTTTTCCCCGAAGTCACATAGCAGGAAGTTTGCATCACTGTTATAAACCTTTTTAGCAAATGGTTTTAGTCCGTTATAAAGTAATTCTCTAGAGTGTTTGACCTCTGAAATAACCATTTTTAAATGCCCGATATCGTCCAGGGCCGCTGACGCGGCGGTTACTGCCGGGCTATTCACGCAATACGGCCTTATGATTTTTTTAACGTGGTTTATGTTTTCCCCTGATGCCGTTAAATAGCCGAACCTCAGCCCCGCAAGCCCGAAATCCTTGGACATTGAGCGGGCTATGAGGATATTCGGAAAATCTTTTATTAAGCCGGTGGTAAATGACCTGTCAGCATAGTTTACGTAGGTTTCATCAATCAGAACATAGCTTTCCCCGGCCGCCGCGAGTATTTCCATCAGGGCCTGTTCGGATATGGCTTCGCCTGTGGGGTTGTTAGGCGAGGTTATAATGATTAGTTTTGTTGTGTCATCAATGCTTTTTATGAGCTCATCCGCCGGGAACACCCATTTTTCGGCGTAAGGAACTTCTTTGTATGTGCATCCGGCGGTGTTGGCGTATATTTTAGGCATTAAAAAAGACGGGGTAACCGCCAGTACAGTATCCCGCGGCTCGACAAACGTGTCAAACACATAGCTGATAGCCTCATCAGCCCCATTTGCCGGCAATATCATATTGGTTTTTATTTTGTTGTAATCAGCGAGTTTTTCAAGTATTTCGCCGTATGCCGGGTAAAATTTTATTTGTTTTTCGGTGATATTGCGCAATGCCTCGATAACGCCGGGCGACGGGCCAATCAGGTTCTCGTTCACGTCAAGTTTAAGCCTGTAATCGTCCGGGTAAAGTGGGATATCATAGCCTTTGGCATTCAGGATGCTTTTTTTCGGGGTTGTCATAGCCTAATCATTATATAAATTCATTAAAAGTTCAATCTTGTAACAGTTCAGGCTATTATTCGCGAAAAAATTCTTCAAAATCGGCCCACCCTCCCGCCCTGATTGAGGTTAAAGGCCG
>JANQGS010000011.1 GCA_028277195.1 Candidatus Gastranaerophilales bacterium | reverse complement strand
TAAAATTTTTAAAAATCTATATTAAAATCGTTAAAGGGGCTACGCCCCTTTAACCACAACTGGGGCGGTGGTCGGGTGATTTTTGAAAATTTTAAATTTAAGATAGCCTGAACTGTTATTATTTTTGCTCATTGTAAAATAAATTAATATTTTGTATCAAATTTTAATTTAAACTTTGTTTTATGTTCATTTTTATTTTATTATTAGTAGCTCTAAAAAATTAAAATATTTGTATTTTTGTTACAAATTTTTCTAAAAAAGGTTAATTTTTTAATTTACATGTTTTGAATAAATGTTACTCAAAAAATGGAGATGTCAGGTATGGCGAAAAAGAATAAAAAAATCAGCAAAAAACTTTATTATGCGTTAAATAATTCGGTTAAAAAAGCTCTTATAGCATCAGGACTGGCTGTTTCGCTGAGTTTTGGCCTGACGGGCAGCGGTTTTGCTGTTGCGCCTGATGAAGTCCCTACTGTTTCAGCTGTTGATAATGCAACTATTATAAACGGCCCGGGCTACCTGGGGATACAGAACGACGCGGGCACGGGCGGCACAGCCAGGGTATGGCACCCCACCTATAATATAGGGCCTAATGGTCTTGTTGACTATATTTTCCCCTTTGCCAGCCAGACAACCATAAGTATAATAAATGCAAATGCTGGAATATCGCAGATTTACGGAACTATCCAGTCAAGCGGCGCAGGCGCTGACTCATCATCATCAAAGGTAGTGCTTACAAACCCAAACGGGTTTTACTTTGACGGGGCGAACTTAATTAACCTTAACTCGCTTACCGTATCAACAAACGATTTAATTGATATGCAGGGAAGGAGCTATACTTTCCGCAGGACTACCCCGGAAGGCGCTCCTATAATCTTTAACGGTGAAACAAAAATTATTTCTGATATACCGGGTATTGATACTACATTTATTGCCAGCGCCATCTGGATGAGAAAAAACGCGAAAATCAAAAACCCAAAGGGCAAAGTGCAGCTAATCACTGCTGACGGCATTACTATCCGCTACGGCAAAACCGGGCAAATCCCTAAAATAAAAGGTAATGACCCTACATTGATACCTGTCACGGTTGACCCGAAAAATATTTTCGGTATATTAACACAGTTACTCAATACAAATGAAAATATTATAATAAACAAAAGCGCTGCAATTGAGGCAAAAAGCACCAGAGTAATAGCAAAGCGCGACCATGCATCAAACGGTGAAGCTACAATAGACATTAAAGGCAGGGTAATGGCCAATGCCGCAACAGTCGGCGAAGACGGCAGCATTTATATTTACGCCTCAAATGAACACTCTGACGGGGCTGAAGTTGACATATCCCACGCGGAATTAAACGCGGGCGATAAAGTCTCTGTTGAGGTTGCTTCAAATAAAATAACCGCATCAGAAACAGTTTTTGAGGATAATGGCGGGTTCGTGGCAACTGATTACTTCCTGGGCATACCCGTAAAGTGGGAATGGAACTCAGACTGGGATTCTACCAGCAGCGCAGCCTATATTAAGGCAAAAAATGTCACCCTGAGAGTTGATGACTTTACTGATATGTCAAAAGTGACATATAACCCAACAACTGTCTGCGGGATAAGATTAAGCGGTCCAAACCCGGTTGCCCCGGCAGTCTTACCTGATATTGAAGCAAAAAAACTTGTTGCAACAAGATTTCAAAACATGAGCACTATTAACGACGCTGAACTCCAGAGAATAGTTAACCTGGCTGACAGCGTAAAAACCATCCAGCTGGGCGACAAAAAGCACCTTGCGCCGATTTCAGGCTTTACACAGCTTGACCTTACAGGCAAAAACTTATGGATACACGGTACTGATACAGCTTTGAACATTGGAAAGGTTAAACATCTCAAAGTCAAAAACGGTTCAGCGGACATAGAGCTTGACAAGGCCGCAAGCGTAAAGTTCTCAACAGACGGAACATTTAACCTGGCAGCGGGTAAAATCAAGGGCAAACTGGATGTATCGGGCGAAGGCGGCACAATTGACGTTAATACGGTAGGTGATATAATTACCCACGGCGACGAGAACTCAACCAGGGGCGAGGCATTCGTTATAACAGCCAATTCCTCTGATGATGTTTACGCCTACGGAAATAACGATATTACGGTAAACAATGATGCCGGCGACATTACCGCAGGATACAAAGCAAAGGTAACAGCCGGAACTGTCCGGGATGACGTAAACGCATATGACAACTCAACGGTAAATGCGGACAATGTCCTGGGAAATATTTTTGCAAATGCCGACCAGGGTGAAAAAGTCACTATAAACGTTGGTACAGCGAATAAGGACATTTTTACGCAGAACAGCGGCAGTTATGACATAACAGTAAATAATTCCGTAAGGGATATATTTGGCGGCGGTGACCTGACGCTGGATGTTAATGACGCGAGATTCCTTGTTTTTAACGGCGGCGACCTGGTTATTGACAGGTTAAACGCTACAGCAGTCTATGCAAGGGGAGAGCAAATTATTGTAAAACGACTAAATCATGAATTTGGATACTTACAATCAGATAACTTTGATTTTAGCGGTGCCGAAGTGCAGGCCAAATTATTAATGCTTGCCAGGTTTGCCCGGGAAGGCAAGGATAAATCCTTTAACTTTAACGAGGAAGGGCTCTCAAAACTGGTTATGGGCTCGGGAGACCCGACAGCGGGCATTAATAACCTTGTTATAGGCGCGCCTGGCATTACTGAAGCGTTCAACTACATTTCAAATACCGCCAATTCCCAGGGAGACCCCGGAGCACCGGCTATGCCTGAATTTTTCGACCAGGACTTCATCCTGGGAGCAATTGCGGCGGATTCTTTCTTCTATGACGGTGATATCCTGGCGGGAAATGATGCTGTAGTACCGACTGAGTACGTTGATTTCAGTAATGTAAGGGATAATTTAATCCTTCTCACCAAAGGTGATGTGGATATGAAGGTAAGCGGCGTAAACTCCCTAACGGCGCTTTTCCCCCATACATTGAAAGTTGAAGCCAATGACGAGTTGGGCATTAACACAATAGTGACACAATATGAAGCAAGCCTTGCCGCTAATTCCTTCAGGGCAACCCCATGGCCTTTGCTTCTTAATTTAGGGCTAATTAACCACGCGAGTATATTCAGTATGGCCGGCCCTGTAATAATGCAGTCAGGTACCCAGCCCGTTGATTTTATATCCTATAACCCTGACGGGTTCTTTGGCAGGGGAACATCTGTTATAACCTTTGGCGAGGAAGGCTCAGAGCAGTTTTTTGAAATCACGGGTAACTTCGGCCCCGCAGACGGGGAAGAAGACGACGACGGAAATGATTTCAGCAGCAGGGAGCTGGAAAGCCAGACAAAACTAGGTGCTATTAGCGGCTATAACAGGCAAATACCTGAAATCCTGAACAAAACGGTTCCTGTAGTACTCAGGCCTGCCGGTGCAGCGGCTTCTATAGAAGTTGAAGGTGAAGATGAGGAAGAGGAAGAGGAAGAATAGGTTCTTTAAGTCTGTATAATAGCGCCGCACGCGCTACTCTTCCAGGTACTTAACGGTAGTTTGACAGTAAAATGATGTAAAAATCGTGGAAACCATGATGAATACATGCTCTCAGCGATTTGATATTATTTTTACTGAGTAGGATGTT
>JANQGS010000088.1 GCA_028277195.1 Candidatus Gastranaerophilales bacterium | reverse complement strand
TGAGAGGTCCGCTGTTTGCGGGCGGGGGCATTATCTTTGGCCCAAAACCCAGGGACTTCAGCGTTTCAATGCCCGTAAAATCCAGGAGGCTCGCCCTGCGCTCGGCACTCTCCGCCAGAACCGACAACATTAAACTCATTAAGGACTTTTCAGCCGTTAAAACCCCGAAAACAAAAGAATTTATTAAAGTGCTCGACTCCCTGGAAATTAGCGGGAAAGTCCTTGTTATAGCGGAATATAACAGCGCTGAAAACCAGCATTTAAAACTGGCTTCAAGAAATGTGCCTAACGTAAAACTGATATTGCCGCTGAATATTAATGTTAAGGATATTCTTGAAGCTGACCAGATTGTCATGACTGAATCAGCGCTGAATGAAATAACAGAGAGGCTGAATAAATGAGCAGAAACAGGACTGAAACAGAATACCTATACCAGATAATAAAAAAACCCCTTGTCAGCGAAAAATCAACAGGCATGACCGCGCTGCAAAAATATACCTTTGAAGTAACCATGGACGCCAATAAAGTCGACATAAAGCGCGCCGTGGAGATGCTTTTTCCCGGAAGGACAGCGCAAAACGTGAGAACGGTATATATGCCGGGCAAGGAAAAAAGGCGCGGCAGGAAAATCGGCAGGACGCAACCGGGCAAAAAAGCCATAGTTACCATACAGGGCGAGCCGATTGAGGAACTATTAGGAGCATAAAAATGGCGAACCGTAAACTAAAACCAACAACACCCGGGCAAAGATTCGTTATAATAAGCGACTTTTCCGAGATAACAACAGATAAACCCGAAAAATCCCTCCTGAAATCCCTGAAAAAATACTCGGGCAGGAATAACTCGGGTAGAATTACCTGCCGTCACAGGGGCGGCGGGCATAAAAGAGCTTACAGGGTCATTGATTTCAAGAGGGATAAGTTTAACATCCCCGCAACAGTCCAGACTATAGAGTATGACCCGAACAGGAACGTCAGGATAGCCCTGGTTTACTATGCTGACGGCGAAAAAAGGTATGTGCTCGTGCCGGTAGGGCTTAAAGTAGGAGATACAATCAGGAACGGGCCCGAGAGCGAAATTAAAAACGGCAATGCAATGCCGTTAGAGAGCATTCCCCTCGGCACAATGGTGCATAACATTGAAATGCTCCCGGGCAAGGGCGGCCAGCTTTGCAGGAGCGCGGGCTCGGGCGCACAGCTTATGGCAAAAGAGGGCGATTATGTTACACTAAAGCTGCCGAGCTCGGAAATGAGGATGGTACGCAGGGAATGTATCGCAACCATAGGCACTCTCGGCAACATTGACCACAAAAACCAGAAACTGGGCAAGGCGGGCAGGAAACGCTGGATGCGTATCAAGCCTACCGTCAGGGGTTCTGTTATGAACCCCGTAGACCACCCGCACGGCGGAGGCGAAGGAAAAGCGCCCATCGGCGGGCAGCCTAAAACCCCCTGGGGAAGACCCGCTCTCGGCAAGAAAACAAGAAAGAAAAATCAGGCATCTGATAAGTATATTGTCAGAAGACGCAAATAAGGAGTAATTAATGTCTCGTTCATTAAAAAAAGGACCGTTCGTAGAAGAATCATTGATGGAAAAAGTCGATAAGATGAATGAATCAGGCGGCAAGAAAGTTGTTAAGACCTGGTCCAGGGCTTCGATGATTATACCTGAAATGCTGAACCATACAATAGCGGTGCATAACGGGAAAACCCATGTCCCGATATATATAACAGAGCAGATGATAGGTCACAGGTTAGGCGAGTTTGCGCCCACGCGGATGTTCCGCGGGCATGCGGGCTCCGACAAGAAAGCCAGGAGAGGTTAGGACGATGCCAATAACAGGAATGCCAGGTCAATTAGTTATAAGAAATATAAGGACTCAAAGTGAGATGACTGTTGATGGCAGAACTTTAATAGGGCCAAAGGGTTCCGGGTTTTATGCAAGTAGAACTGATGAAGCAGGTGATACTCATTATATGCGGGGGGGCTCTTTTGTTATATTGTCGGACGGACGACCATTAAGAGTAGCAACAGCAAAAGTAGAAAAAATTTTTTTAAACGAACAGAGCGCAGTAGCTCGCCCCAGTACAGACGGTAAATTGCGACTGAACGCAGTTGGGTAAATACTAAACAAAAGGAAAACAAAACAATGCAAACAAGCGCAAAACAACGATATATAAGAATGCCGGCCCGCAAACTCAGACGGGTCATCAACGAAGTGCGCGGCAAAAGCGTGGTCGACGCGATGAATATACTGAAATTCATGCCCTACTTCGCGGCAAAAGTGGTCGAGAAAAATATTAAATGCGCCGCCGCAAACGCCCTGGAAAAATTGGGCGCAGACAGCACTGAGCTGGTTGTATCAGAAGTTTTTGCCGACGACGGGCCCACGTACAAAAGAGCAAGACCGCGCGCTCAGGGCAGGGTCTACAGGATTAAAAAATGCACCTCGCACCTTACGGTTGTGGTTAAAGTGAGCGAGGAGCTGAAAAAGAAACAGAAAGAACAGCAAGAACAGAAAAAACAGGCCAAAAAAACAAAATCCAAAAAATCACAAAAAGTTGAAACAGTAGAAAAAGTTGAAACAGTAGAAACAGTAGAAAAAGTAGAAAAAATAGAAAAAGTAGAAATACGGGAAAAACCCGAAAGTCACCCTGAACCCGAAAGCCACCCTGAACCAAAAAGTCACCCTGAACTTGATTCAGGGTCTCAGGAGATTCCGGGTCAAGCCCGGAATGACACAGAAGGTCAAGCCGGGAATAACAGTATAGTAGAAACAGTAGTAGAAACAGTAGTAGAAACAAAAGTAGAAGCGGAAGTAGATGCGGAAGTAGAAGCGGAAGTAGATACGGAAACAGAAAAGAAACAGGAGGACTAAAACTTGGGCCAGAAAGTACACCCCACAGGATTTAGAATAGGAGTAATAAAACCCTGGCTGAGCAACTGGTACGCACGCAAAAAAGGCTATGTGGAACTGCTCGGCGAGGATACTAAAATCCGTAATTATATAAAGAAAAAATATAAAAATGCCGGCATAAGCAGGATTATAATTGACAGGAAGGCCCAGATAGTCATAATATCAGTTATAACCGCAAAACCCGGGTTTATAGTCGGCAGGGGCGGCCAGGGCATTGAAACCCTGAGAAAAGAGCTCGGCAAGTTCACCAAAAAACGTGTCCAGCTCAATATCCTCGAGGTCGCAAGGGTTGACGCGGACGCCCAGTTAATCTCGGAATATATTGCCCAGGAACTTGAAAAACGGGTAGCGTTCAGGCGCGCAATGAAACAGGCCATTCAAAGAGCTATGCGCTCGGGCGCCCAGGGCATTAAAGTCAGCGTGTCAGGAAGGCTCGGCGGCGTGGAAATAGCCAGGACCGAATGGGCAAAAGAAGGAAGAATACCCCTGCATACCCTGAGAGCTGACGTGGACTACGGTTTCGCCGAAGCTGACACCATAATGGGCATTATAGGCGTTAAGGTCTGGATATTCAAAGGCGAAATACTCCCCGGCGAAAAAGTAGACCCGAACATAAAATACAAAACCGCCCCGGAAGCGGGTGAAGGCCCCGGCTCAGGCCGCCAGGGCAGAGCAAGACGAGGAACGAGGTAACTAAAAATGTTGATGCCTAAAAGAACAAAATACAGAAAACATATGCGGGGCAGGATGACCGGCTCTGAATCAAGAGGAACTGTGCTCCAGCTCGGGGATTACGGTTTGCAGTCAATGGAGCCCGCATGGGTTAACAGCCGCCAGATAGAAGCCGCCAGAAGGGCGATGACCCGCAGCATTAAAAGGGGCGGGAAGGTATGGATTAAAATCTTCCCCGATAAGTCAGTTACCGCTAAACCCGCTGAAACCAGGATGGGCTCAGGAAAGGGCAACCCCGAATACTGGGTTGCGGTGGTAAAACCCGGAAGGATAATGTTTGAGATAGCCGGTGTGCCAGGGGATGTTGCGGTAAGGGCCCTGGAATTAGCCGCGCAAAAATTGCCCAATAAAGTAAGAATAGTTGAAAGAAGCCAGGTGTAGACCATGAAAACAAGTGAAATAAGGGAACATACGGTTGATGAGCTGAAAGACAGGGTTATTGCCCTGAGAAAAGAGCTCTTTGACCTGCAAATACAAAAAGCGACATTTAAACTCGAAAATGTCTCTGAAATAAGGAAAAAAAGAAAATTAATCGCGCAAATTAAGACTATTATTAAGGAAAAAGGACTTCAAAATGCCTAAGAAAGAAAAAACAGGACAGGTAGTAAGCACAACAATGGATAAAACCATTGTGGTCGCTGTAGCGGAATATACACCCCACCCGAAATACAAGAAAATTATCTCGGAAACCAAAAAGTACAAGGCGCATAATGAAGACCTGGACTGCCAGCTCGGCGACGAGGTAAGGATTGTCGAAAACAGGCCGGTAAGCAAGACAAAATTGTGGAAAGTCGTTGAAATAACGAAAAGGACAAAATAAAATGATACAGCAGGAATCCAGACTAAGAGTCGCGGATAATACAGGGGCTAAGGAACTCCTTGTAATAAGGGTTATGGGCAGCTCCAACAAAAAATACGCGAGAATCGGCGACGTGGTTACAGCAACGGTTAAGGAAGCGTCACCCAATATGCCCGTGAAAAAATCCGATGTGGTAAACGCGGTCGTAATAAGGACTTCTTTCAGCAAAAAAAGGCCTGACGGGACAAGCATAAGGTTTAGCGATAATGCCGCGGTTATTATAAACAAGGAAGGAAACCCCGTAGGCACACGTGTTTTTGGGCCGGTAGCCCGTGAACTCCGTGAAAAAGGGTATATGAAAATAATTTCGCTCGCACCGGAGGTAATATAAATGAAAACCAGAAAACAACCAGGAAATAAATTGCACGTAAAAACCGGGGACCGGGTAATTGTTGTCTCCGGCAAGGATAAAGGCAAAGTCGGCAACGTAAAGAAAGCCATGCCGCAATTAAGCAAAATAATTGTCGAAGACGTTAATATGATTACCAAGGCGCTTAGAGCAAACCCCATGGGAGGAGTCCAGGGCGGGCTGGTCAGGTTTGAAGCCCCCATAAACTCCTCAAAGGTTATGCTATACTGCTCCAAATGCGAAAAACCCACCAGGATAAGCTATAAAGTACTTGAAAACGGAACAAAAACCAGGGTCTGCAAAAAATGCAGCGAACAATTTGATGTATAAACGAGGTATAAAGGATAATGCCAGTAACCAAGGAACTGAAAAAACGATATGAAGAGGATGTAATCCCGGCCCTAAGGGAGAAGTTCGGATATAAAAACATGCACCAAATCCCGAAACTTGAAAAAATCGTGATAAACATGGGCGTAGGCGAAGCGGTACAGAACATAAAAGTGCTTGACTCTGCCGTCATAGAGCTCACAAAAATATCCGGGCAAAAACCCATAGCGCACAAGGCAAAAAAATCAATAGCCGTCTATAAGCTCAGAAAAGGCATGCCCGTCGGCACAAGCGTGACCCTGAGAAAAGAGAGAATGTATGATTTTATGCAAAAGCTCTGCTGCGTTGTGCTTCCGAGGATAAGGGATTTCCGGGGCGTGAATGACAGGAGTTTTGATGGCCGGGGCAACTATTCGCTCGGGCTGAAAGAGCAGATATTATTCCCGGAAATAAAGTATGATGATGTGGAAACCGTAAAGGGAATGGACATAACAATAGTAACAACCGCAAACACGGACGAAGAGGCAAAGACCCTGCTCACCGAGCTGGGCATGCCGTTCAGGAAACGGGTACAAGCAAGTTAAGGAGAACAAACATGCCAGTAAATTCAGTAACCCCAACAGGACAGAAACCATACATAAACAGGAATACACCCGGGCAAAAGGCCAGGCGGGTGGGGTTTGGAATTAATGCCACAGATTTAATGGAAGCTTCTTTAAGTGCTCATTTAAAGGCTGGTGCTTTATATACAAAAAAGGGCGATGAATGTCTAGTAGCTATACTTGATAATAGTTCTAGAATTTTACATGAAGCGGCAGGAAGAGTCGGTGGTCGTGTAAATAACCCTGAAAAAGAACCTGGAAGGATAATGCATGTTTCAGTTTAACAATAGAAGGAAACTATAATGGCTAAAACGTCAATGATGGATAAGGAACAAAAAAGAACAAAGCTGGCAGCAAACGGCAAATACCCGAAAGTGCGCCTGCGCAACAGGTGCTTTGTATGCGGCAGGCCCCGCGGCTACCACCGCGACTTTGGCCTGTGCAGGATACACCTCAGGGAATACGCCCACAGGGGACTGCTCCCGGGGGTGACAAAGTCCAGCTGGTAAGCAAAAACAAAGGAGAAAAACAATGCTAACAATAACCCCAACATCACAGAAACCTTATATTAACAGGAATACACCCGGGCAAAAGGCCCGGCGGGTGGGGTTTGGGCTTACCGCGAAATTTTTATTTAAAAAAGCCAAAAAAGCTGATAGGGCTAGAATCTGGAGCTGGTTTTTTCCCACAAGAAAAAGCCCGGAAGCACTTAGGGAGCAGGCTGATAGTATTACCTTTGAAGCAATAGCCAGACTGGCTTTGGGTGATAAATATCCTTATATAAATATATTAAGGGAACTCAAAAGGCATAAAAAAGAAGCAGAGGCCATACTTCAACAATGATGGATAAAGGAAAATAAATCGGAGAAATAAAATGTACACAGACCCAATAGCAGATATGCTCACACGCATAAGAAACGCCGGAATCGCCGGGCACTCAATTATTGAAATGCCATGCTCAAAACAAAAAGTCGAGCTGGCAAGGGTGCTCAAAGAAGAAGGCTATATCCTTGATTATAAGGTCAGGGAAGAAGGCAGGTTTAAAATCCTCACAATAGAGGTAAAATACGAGTCAGAAGGCCGTCCCATTATCAGAAAAATACAAAGAGCCAGCAAACCGGGCTTAAGAGTGTACAAAAAATCCAAAAACCTTGAAAAAGTGCTCGGCGGCCTCGGTGTGGCTATCGTCAGCACCAGCAAGGGACTCTTAACTGACAGGAAAGCAAGAAAGGAAAATGTCGGAGGCGAAGTCCTCTGCTACGTATATTAAAGGAGAAAAAAATGTCCAGGATAGGTAAAGCGCCTGTTGAAATACCGGATAAAGTAAATATAGAGATAGACGG
>JANQGS010000001.1 GCA_028277195.1 Candidatus Gastranaerophilales bacterium | reverse complement strand
GGTTTTTGCGTAATAAACCTGTTTAAGGCCGTAAGAAAAATTTTTTCCCGTGAAATCGGTATTAAACACACAATCAGCCAGGCCGCGATAATAGGTTTTGACTCACTGCCCATAGCGCTGACCATATGCCTGGTAGCCGGGGCTGTTTTGTCCTTGCAGGTGGCACAGAGGTTTATTATTTCCGGGGCGGACGCTTACGTTGGCGGACTGGTTTCCATTGCCATAACGAGGGAAATGGCCCCTATATTTGCCAGCCTTGCTATAGGTGCAAGGGCCGGCACGGCCATCACCGCGGAAATCGGCAACATGAGCGTAACTGAACAGATAGACGCATTAAAAGCCCTCAGGATTGACCCG
Source organism: Candidatus Gastranaerophilales bacterium (assembly GCA_028277195.1). Classification (GTDB taxonomy): domain Bacteria; phylum Cyanobacteriota; class Vampirovibrionia; order Gastranaerophilales; family UBA9971; genus JANQGS01. The sequence continues at coordinate 14,616 of JANQGS010000001.1, read as the reverse complement.
GTTGAATACCTTTTAGTGCCCAGGCTTATCGCCGGGGTTGTTGTAGTGCCGCTGGTCACTATACTTGCCGAGCTTATAGGGATTCTCGGGGGAATGTTTATTGCTAACGCCACAGTCCGGCTGCATCCTTATTTGTACTTAAAGTCGGTCTGGCTATACACAGACACTTATGATATTATGATAAGCCTTGTTAAGGCAGCTGTTTTTGGACTTCTTGTCACTTTAATATGCACCTGCCACGGCTTAAGGACAGCCGGGGGAGCGAGGGAAGTAGGCTTATCAACCACAAGGGCAGCTATATGGAGCGCTGTTGCAATACTGCTGTTTGATTTAATATTGAGCTGGGTGTTTTTTGCATGAATGAGAAACGAGGATTATGAAAGAATTCTTCCGCGAAATAATTAACTACTTTGAGGAACTGGGCGAAATAGGGCTTGCGCTCATGGCGTTCGTCGAATCCAGCGTATTTCCCATACCGCCTGATGTGCTGCTTATTGCAATGAGCCTGACGCTGCCGCAGAAAGCCCTGGTTTTTGCGCTTATATGCACTGTTTTTTCCACGCTTGGGGGGGCATTCGGATATGCGCTGGGCAAATACGGCGGTAAGCCCATTTTTCACAGAATATTTAAAAAAAACCACCACTACCTTGAAAAAGTTGAGGAACTCTATAATAAATACGGTGTGTGGGCGGTTCTGGGCGCTGCTTTTACACCCCTGCCATATAAAGTTTTCACCATAGCCAGCGGAATTTTTACGCTGAACTTCCCGGGTTTTATGCTGGCGAGCTTTATTGGCCGGGGGGCAAGGTTTTTTATTGTGGGTGCGGCGCTTATGTTCTTCGGGGAAATGGTGAAGAGCTACCTGGAACTTGTCATAATCGGCTTAACCCTTGTTGTCATAGCTTTTTTCGCTATTCTGCATGGTGTTTACAGGAATAATCCAGATAACATGAAAGCAGGTAAAAAAGCAAAATATCACTCCTGAAACATATTGAAAAATCCCTTTTCAACGCCTCGTTAAAATAGCCTTTTGCCCTGTCATAACAGTTGTTTTGAAAATATCTCCTGCCAATGTAGCTGTAGCGCATGGCATAAGCCAGGTTAACCAGCCTTAACTGCTTTGCGGTAATGTTTTCCATCTGGAAAATCTTGTTTAACACCTTAAAGCCGCTGGTTTTAAAGTATTCACAACCGTTTAAGCCGTTTTTAACGGGGAGGGCGCTCTTTGCCAGGGGTTCATTAATCCCCGTAAATTTATAAAAAAGTGATAACCTGAGGAAAAAATCCCAGTTGCTCGCAATATCAAGCGATTCATCAAATAACCCGGCTTTTTCAAGGCAGTCCTTCCTGAACATGGCAACAGAGCTGTTGTATAAAAAATTTTTCATCACAAGCCTGTCAAATACATACCCTTCCAGGCGCCCCCCGCAATAAACAAGGCCGATATCAGGGTTTTTTTCCAGTATGTCCGCCTGTTTTTTGAGTTTATCATTCTCCCAGATATCACAGTTGTCCATAAAAACAATGTATTTTCCCCCGGCGTGATTTAAGCCCAGGTTCCTGGCCGAGTTCAGGTTATCCGAGCAGTGCTTGAAATAACGGATTTGTATGTCTTTATAAGTAGTTTTTCCGGTTTTAGGCCGGTTGCCTGAGTCATAATCAATCAGCAGGAGCTCAAAATTCCTGAAACTCTGGCTCATAACAGAGTTAAGCGATTCCTTCGGGAATTTTCCCGGACCCCGGGCAATGATTATTACGGAAACGAGCGGGCAAGGCATCTTATGAGGTTCTCCTTCCTAAAAGGAAAATTTAAACAAAAATACGCCCGAATAGTACGAGCAACAGGGGAATATTCGCATAGACGGGTTATACTAATTCGCAATTATACCCGGTAATACTGTCCGGTTATGTGTAAGGAAATTTGTCCTTGTGATAAAATTTATTATTATGATTGAATATTTACTAAAAATCTTCGGGGACCCGAACGAAAGAAAACTCAAACAACTACAACCCGCCGTAGAATTCATAAACAGCCTTGAACCGGAAATAAGCGCGTTATCGGACGACGAGCTCAGGGGTAAGACCGACGAGTTCAAGACCCGGCTGGATAACGGTGAGTCCCTTGAATCACTGCTACCGGAAACATTTGCGGTTGTAAGGGAAACCGGGAAACGCGTGCTCAATATGCGCCATTTTGACGTACAGCTCATAGGCGGAATGGCCCTGCACCAGGGGAAAATAGCTGAAATGAGGACAGGTGAGGGTAAAACCCTTGTCGCAACACTGCCCGCGTACCTCAATGCCCTTACCAATAAAGGCGTGCATATAGTTACAGTTAACGATTACCTGGCAAAACGTGACAGTGAATGGATGGGACGTATTTATAAATTCCTCGGGCTTAGCGTGGGACTGGTTTTATCGTCGGGATGGTCATCAGAAATCTTTGAGCAAAAGAAAAACGCCTACGCGGCAGATATCACCTACGGAACTAACAATGAATTCGGGTTTGACCACCTGCGTGACAACATGGCCGGAAGCCTTGAACAGTGCGTGCAAAGGCCCTACAACTTTGCAATAATTGACGAGGTGGACAGCATACTTATAGATGAGGCCAGGACACCCTTAATCATAAGCGGAAGGCTTGATAAATCCGCTGATACCTATAAAACAATGGCAAGGATAGCCCCCTTGCTCCAAAAAGACGCTGATTACGAGGTTGAGGAGAAAAATAAAAACGTAATCCTCAACGAGGAAGGCATAGACAAGGCCCAGGAGCTGTTAAAAACCAGGGACCTGTTTGACCCGTCAGAAATGCTTGCCCATTACCTGCTGCAGGCGCTTAAAGCAAAAGAGCTCTACCGCAAGGATACGGATTATGTGCTAAAAGACGGGCAGGTTGTCATTGTTGACGAGTTTACCGGCAGGCTTATGGATGGAAGGCGTTGGAGTGACGGGCTTCACCAGGCCGTGGAGGCAAAAGAAGGCGTCAAAATACAGGATGAGAGCCAGACGCTCGCCAGTATTACGTTCCAGAACCTTTTCAGGCTCTACCCCAAGCTCTCCGGTATGACAGGTACTGCCATGACCGAAGAGGCCGAGTTTGGAAAGATTTATAACCTTGAGGTTAACTCAATACCCACTAATAAAAAGGATATAAGGAAAGATTTGGCTGATGTTATCTATAAAACCGAGCTGCAAAAATACAAATCCGTGGTTGAGGAAATAGAGGAAGAGCACGAAAAAGGCAGGCCCATACTGGTAGGCACGATAAGCATTGACAGGTCAGAATTCCTTTCTAAAATGCTCACTAAAAAAGGGCTCAGCCACAATGTACTGAACGCCAAGCACCACGAAAAAGAAGCCACAATAATAGCCCAGGCCGGCAGGTACGGGGGCATTACAATCGCAACCAACATGGCGGGCAGGGGAACTGACATAATCCTGGGAGGCAACCCGGAATTCCTGGCCAGGGAGTTGATGGAAAAGGGCACTGATAAGGATGAAGCCCTTAAAAAGGCTTACCGGATAACCGAAGAGGAGCACAAAAAGGTAGTTGAGGCCGGCGGGCTTTATGTAATCGGCACGGAGCGCCATGAATCGCGCCGTATTGACAACCAGTTGCGGGGCAGGGCCGCAAGGCAGGGAGACCCCGGCTCTACAAGGTTTTTCCTTTCGCTTGAGGACAGCCTTATGAGGATATTTGGGGGCGAAAAAATATATAACCTTATGGAAATGCTCAATGTAGAGGAAGATATGGCTATTGAGTCCGGCGTTCTTACCGCCCAGATAGCGTCCGCACAGAAAAAGGTCGAGACCTACCACTTTGATATAAGAAAACAGGTTTTACAATATGATGATGTTATAAACCGGCAGAGGGAACTTTTCTACAAGCAGCGCAAAAAGGTCCTTGAGGGAGAGAATGTCTATGAAGACATTGTTTATATGATTGAGAAGGAAATTGAGCGTATAATTTCGGGATATATAAGCCCTGAGATGAAACCGGCGGAGTACGTTGAAGAAGACCTGCATTCCCTTGTCAGGGCAGTGCATTCGGTCGTTCCGCAATTATCCGGTAGCGTTAATGTTGAGGGGATGGGGGCTTTAACCTATGAAAAAATTTATGATACCCTTAAAAACAGTGCCCTGGAGGCTTATAAAGAGCATGAAACCCTGGTTGTTGAGTTTTACAACAATATAGTCCGGGAAAATGGCAATAACGGGGAGTTGCAGGCTGTCGGCGCTGAGGACAATATGATGAGGACCCTGGAGCGCGACACTTTGCTCAGAATCATAGACAGCAAGTGGATAGACCACCTCCATAATATTGATATGTTAAGGGAGGGTATAGGCTTGCGGGCTTATGGCCAGAAGGACCCGCTCATTGAGTACAAAAGGGAAGCGTTCGGAATGTTCAACAACATGATGCATGAAATCCAGCGGGAAACCGTGGCTCACCTGTTCAGGTCTAAATTCCAGGTACAGATAGTCCATATGAAAGATGAGGAGCATGAGCCGATTGACACGGACCTGATGAAGGCGGCGGAGAATTTTGTGCCGCCGTCAGAGGGGGATAATTCCCCGGTGAGGAAGGGGGATAAGGTTGGCAGGAACGAGCCATGTCCTTGCGGCAGTGGGCAGAAGTACAAGAAGTGCTGCGGAAAAATGCATTCTAATGTTTAATTTTTGATGGGTTGTAAGGTTGGCAAAGTTTGCCCACCTTTGTACTTTTAATTAACAAAATTTACATATTTTTCCATTACGCCGAATTCACAAGAATTGCAATATTAAGTTATGTTACAAAAACATAATTATTTTTTTCTTTCTAGCAATTTTTGTTTTTATAAAGTTTTTAAATAAATAAGAAAAGGGATAAGGTTAAAAATATCTAGGGAAGGAGTTGAAACGGATTTTTTAACTTAATATTCACTCAGTATCTGTAAATACACCGGTGAAAACCTTTTATCTAAAAATATAAGGAAGGGATAAAAAGGTCAGGCAGATAAGTTATCAGGGATAAGGTTAGTTATTTACGAAAGGAGAAGGGTTTATGTCACTTGTATCATGTCTTAACGATAAAGATTATTTTGGAACCAGGGCAAGTCACGGGGACGCTACAGTTGGTAACCTCGACAGGGCGTTTGATAATATATTAGAAGAGGTTAAAGAAAACGATGAAAATATAGCCGAGGCAGCGAAAAATAAAACATATTACTACCTCGAGATACAAAAGCTCCTGTGGAAACAAAGTGCTCAAGTACATTCTTCCCCGGTGGCTGCAGTGACAGGTAGCGGTAGTAGCACAATACCTGCATTAAGTAGTTCTAAAATGCTTGAGATTGCATCCAAAATAGGAGAATTGCTAAGGGGTTATTTTGCACAAATAGGGATAAAATTCGATTTAGAGCAGAAAAAGCAACGACTGAGCGACGAGGAAGATAGGCTGAGAATGGCAAAAAATGCAGAAAAGGTACAACAGGAATTTAACCATAATGCGACCAAGGCAGCAGATCAGAGGCAGAAACAGGCTCTCGAAAGACTCGCTTAAGACTAAAACAATTAAATTTTCTAATAAAAAGGGGCTCATTAGAGCCTCTTTTTATTAAGAAATATTACAAAATTCAAAAAACAGCCCAAATTTTAGCAATTTTCTTACTTTAAAGTTTTTTATTATATTGGAAGGAAACGTAAGTAAATAAGTAAGTAAGTAAGTAAGTAAGTTTGGAAGGAAATTGGGCTTATGACAGTTTCAATGAGTATTTCTGGCCTGACCTATTGGCAGGATTTAGCCAGCGCGTTGGGAACTCTACATTCTCGCATGATGGAGGAAATCCATTATATCCAGGATAGGTCTTCAAATATAAGCGAACAAAAATCAAAGATTGATTCTGAAATGAACCAGAGTAACGGCAGGGTAATGTTTTTCCAGACAAAGATTAATAATGCCAATACCAGTGTTAATGCGAATAGTGATACACAGCAAAACCTGGAACTGGTAAGTATCTGGACAAATCTGATGGAAAAGGAGCTGGAAAGACAACAGCAATTTCCCATGGAAAAAATGATACTTGATGTAGAGTCAAACATGCTTGATAAAGAAGAAAGAAGACTCGTGGCACAAAAGGAGAACATTGATGTCAGAAGAAGATTTGCCCTGGAAGTGGCGAAAACAACCGAAAAAAGGATAGACCAGGGACTAGAGATGCTTTCATAATTATAAAATCCCGGATAAACATAATATTACCACCCTGTGCTATAATTTCCCTGTAGCCGTATGGGGTGTAATGCAGTTTGAAAAATAATAACGTTGCAGATAGCGAAGAAACAAAAACCTGGTTAAGCGAATATCAAAAAACCGAAAGCAGTAAAACAAAAAAACAGCTTAAGAACCTTATAGTCCACTATTACCAGCCGCTTGTGAAAAAAATAGCGTTCGGTCTCGCAAGAAGGCAGACTGACCCTATAGAGGATATTGTGCAGGTGGGCTGCCTGGGGCTCATAAAAGCTATTGACCAGTATGATGAAAATTTCGGCACGAGCTTTAAGACCTATGCCACTCACAGGATTACGGGAGAAATAAGGCATTACCTCAGGGATAAAATTTCAATAATAAGAGCCCCCAGGGAACTGCTGGAGCTGTCCTTCAGGATGAATTCCATAATTGAAAGGCTAAAAATGCAGCTGGGAAGATTCCCCACAGAACTCGAAATAGCCGAAGAGCTGCAAATGCCCGTTAAACGCATTAATGAAGTAATTGAGGCTGACAGGAGAAAACAGACTGTCTCGCTCGACCAGATTGTTAACTTATCGGAAAACGACCAGAATACCCTGATGGAAAAACTTATTGATGACAAATACCAGGACTACCAGAATTTCCAGGAGGAAAGAATAATGCTGATGGAAGCCGTGGAGCTGCTTCCCGAGAACTTAAGGCAGGTAATTAAAATGAGCTTTTTTGATGACCTTAACCAGGTTGAAATTGCGAAAAAAACAGGTGTCTCGCAAATGCAGGTCAGCAGGAGGATAAAAAAAGCAACGGAAGAGCTTTTCAATATTATTACAGAACAGGAAGGCCGATAAATGATGATAATTGATATAATTCTTGTATTCCTGACAGGACTTGTAGTAGGAAGTTTTTTAAATGTTATGGCAATCAGGCTGCTCAGGGACGAGGATTTTGCCTTTAACCGCTCGAAATGCCCGGAATGCGGGAATAAAATAGCCTGGTATGATAATATTCCGGTACTGAGCTACCTGCTGCTCAGGGCGAAATGCAGGCACTGCTCCGCTCCCGTAAGCCTGCAATATCCCGTTGTCGAGTTATTGACAGCTTTTTTGTTTCTTTTTACTTACTTAAACTGGGGGTTTAGCCTGAAAACACTATTCCTGCTGTTTCTCACATCAAACCTGATTGTCATAACAATAACCGACCTGCGGGAAAAGGTTATATATGACGTTAATTCAATCCCGATTATTCCCCTGGGCCTTGTCTACAATTTTTTTAACATAGGCGCGGAGGGTATGTTTGTTTCAGCAATCATAGGCGCAATAATCGGGGCCGCATTTTTTGAAGTGTTTTCCCGGATAGGGCTTTTATTTACCGGGGAATACGCTTTCGGCGGCGGGGACACCCTGCTCGGGGCGGCCCTGGGGGCCTGGTTTGGCTGGAAGCTGCTAATCGCGATACTTGTTATGAGCCTGTTTATACAGGTAATCATCGGTATCCCGTTTATTTTTTATAACCTCCGCAAACACGGGGATTATAAATCAATTTATGCCATGCTGGGCCTGCTTGTTGCCATGGTTCTCTCGTTTTTCAGCAAGTACCTGGCTTATATAAGCGTCAATCCCCTTGTTCCCATAGTCGCGATTCTGTTAATTTTCCTGCTGGCCGGTATTTGTGTTTATATTATCTTTAAGAGGATGCGGGAAAACCGGAACTATACATTTTTGCCGTTCGGGCCTCCCCTGGTGGTTGCAGGTTTTATGGTAATGTTTTACGGGGAATTTATTTCGGGTTATATTCCGTTTTAGCGGTGAGCAATGAGAATAAGACGACTTAAAATATACCAGCAGCTTTTAATTATATTTTTTGCGGCGGTTTTGTTGCCCCTGTTTATCACAACCCTTATTGTTACCAATGTAAACCAGCATGCGGTAAGGGCAGAGCTCAGGTATTCAGCGGTTATGACCGCTGACAGTGTTTACCAGAGACTGAAAAAAAGCATCCACGAGAAAAAACTCGCCATAGTGTTTATTGCAAAAAGTATTGAGTATATTAAGGATGAAAACAGGATAACCAGCTTCCTCAATGAAATCTCAGGCGCGTCAGGGAGCATAATCGCCCTGGAAGTTATTGAGGAGGATGAAAATATTAATAAAATTAACGCGGAGCAATATTTTAAAAAGACTGACGTGGCAATTTTCCCTAACCCACGGGAAAATACCATTTTAATGTATGCAAAATCAAGCGCCGATAAGTATTTAAGAAAACAAATAGACATAAAAAGCATAAAGGAAGACCTGTTTAAATATCTTGTGAACGATAAAAGGCAGGTTTATATTATTGATTCAGGTAATGACATTATTATTTCCTATAACGGCGATAAAAAGGTATTTAAGGACCTTACCGAGGATTTTCCCGGGGATTACAGGGCGGAAGAGCCGATAATTTTCGGCAAGGTCAAAAACATGCCCAATGTTTTCCTTAAAATAAACGAGCCGGACTGGGCCATGATAGTTGTTACCCCAAAAGCGCTCATAAACTACGGTATTATAGACGCCAGGTTTAAGATAATCAATGCCATTGTGGTGGCTGCCGCGGTTATTATTGTTATAGGGCTTTTATACACCTATTCGTTAAATGCCAACTTAAAACAGCTTTTTAAGGCGGTCTCGGCGATTGCGGCCGGTAATTACAGGAGGAAAATAAGGTTAATAAAGGATTTTTTCACCCCGTATGAGTTTGCTTACCTGGTGGAAAAATTCAACATAATGGCCCAGAAAATAGACGAAAGCTATAATGAACTCCAAAAAGCCAACACTGAGCTGTCCAAGCTCGATAAAATGAAATCAAACCTTATCGACACAATAAGCCACGAATTCAGGACCCCGCTAACGAGCATCAGGGGCTATACTTCAAGGTTATTAAGGAGCGACGTTAATATTGACGAGGAAACAAGGATAAAATCGCTAAAAGTCATAAAACAGCAGGCGGAAAGGTTCAGCAGGCTGGTGGATGACCTGCTTGTAGTTCCCGAGATTGAGTCAGCGCTTTTAAGGGTTTTCCCGGAAAACATAAACCTCAGGGATATGCTGGAAGATTGCATTTTATCGCTGCAACACAGGCAAACCCGGAAAATTAACCTTAAAATCGATGAGAACTTTCCCAATGTCTGTGCAGACCCTGACCGTCTGACCCAGGTTGTTACAAACCTGCTTGATAACGCGCTTAAATATTCTCCCGAGGGCTCAACAGTCAATGTATGGGTTGAAAAAACACCGGAAGATAAGGCCCTGGTAAAAATTCACAATCAAAGCGAATCCATATCGGGGGAAGAGCTTGATAAACTTTTTGAAAAATTTACAAGGATTGAGGATGACCTTAAGAGAACGACCCGGGGCACGGGATTGGGACTGTTTATTGTAAAGGGCCTGGTGAACGCAATGGGCGGTGAGATTGCGCTGAAAGCAGACGACGGGTTTGAGGTGAGTTTTACACTGCCTTTATAATTCAATTCAAAAAGAAAGTCCCCTGTAAACCTCCAGAGCTCTCTCAGAGAGCAGCTCATGCCTTAATTTTTTATTTTTCTGCCTTACAGGTGGCTCTAATAAACCCCAGTTAGAATTTATAGGCTGGAAATTCCCGTGCTCCTCATGTGTTATATAGGAACACAGGGCGCCCAGCATGGTTGTTTGCGGGAAAATCAGGGTCTGTTGGCCGGATAAAAGCCCTGCAGCGTTAATGCCGGCTAAAAGGCCGGTGGCTATGGATTCTGTATAACCTTCTACCCCGGTTATCTGCCCGGCAAAGAAAAGTTCCCGGCGGTTTTTAGCCTGCAGGGTCGGCATAAGCACAGAAGGGCTATGAATAAACGTGTTCCTGTGCATCACTCCAAACCTTGTTATAGTTGCGTTTTCCAGCCCGGGTATACATTGGATGAGTTGTTTTTGGGCGGGCCATTTCAGGTTGGTCTGGAAACCTACCATGTTATAAAGGGTTGCGGCTTTATTGTCCTGTCTTAGTTGTACAACAGCGTAGTTTTCCCGGTTTGTACGGGGGTCAGTCAGCCCCACAGGCTTTAGAGGCCCGTATCTTAGAGTATCTTTGCCCCGTTTCGCGAGAACTTCTACCGGGAGGCAGGACTCAAAAAATTTCGCGTTTTTTTCAAACTCCTTTAACTCAATCACGGGCGAGTTTACCAGTGTTTCATAAAAAATTTCATATTCCTCCCTGCTCATAGGGCAATTTATGTAGGCGGGGGAGTCTCCTTTATTGTAGCGGTTTGCCGTAAACGCTTTTTCAAAATTTATTGAGTCCCTTTCTATAACAGGGGCAATGGCGTCAAAAAAATACAGGTTTTCCCTGCCGGTAAATTCAATGATTTTTTTAGCCAGGCTATCTGATGTGAGCGGGCCTGAGCTTATAATTACGGGATTGTGAGCGGGTATTTCAGTAATTTCGGCGTTTACAAGGTTTATGAGGTTATTTTTCTTTATTTCATCAGTAACTTTTTGCGCGAACAAATCCCTGTCCACTGCAAGCGCATTGCCCGCTGAAACGCTGCATTCATCGGCAAATTTTATGAGAAAAGAGCCCAGCATCCTCAATTCCTGTTTAAGAAGCCCGCTTGCGGAATGCGGGTCATTAGAGCCGAGGCTGTTGCTGCATACCAGCTCGGCGAGGTATCCTGTTTTATGCGCGCCCGTTGTCCTGTCAGGCCTCATTTCACAGAGGTCCGAGCGTACCCCTTTTTTAGCGAGCTGAAGAGCTGCCTCAGAGCCGGCAAGCCCTCCTCCTATGATTGTTACTTTCATTTAAATGTGTCTATAATTATGGGTTCAGTATCATTATAATTCGTCATATAAACAAAAGTATACAATATGTCGATTTTAAAATGTTTTGAGCCGGTTTCAAGAAGGTATTTTATCGCTTCCTTGTAATTCCTGACTTTTATCTCGCCCTTGCCGGAGGTTAGTTTGTCAAATTCGTCACATAATGTAACTATATGGGACTCGGCGGATATCAACTTGTCTGAAAGGCCGTAAGGATAACCTGAGCCGTCGGGTCTTTCGTGGTGCTGCAGGGCAACTTTTGCTATGTTTTCCGACAGTTCGAGGTCATTTTTAATGATATTGTAGCCCAGCTTTGTATGCAGTTGCATAAGCCTTAGCTCGGAGGGCGTGTAAGTTGTTTTATTCAGTATTTTATCGGGTATTTCTGTTTTTCCTATGTCATGGAGCATGGCAGCAAGGGTAATATCCCTGATTGCCTGGTCGTTAAAATTCATTTTATGCGCCAGGAATGAGCTGAACAGCGCGACATTTAAACCGTGAGAGTAATTAAAATCGCCGTATACCTTTAATTGTGACTTATATAATACTCTGCTTACCTCGGGGATAATTTCCTCTATAATACTATCCCTTATATCAATACACAGGCTCGGGTCTTTAACTCCTTCCTCGTAAAAGGAGTCCATCATGTTTTTATATTTGCCCTTAATTTCACTGCGGGCCTTTTCAAGGACATTGGGCTGAAAGTAATCACCCAGGTATCTGGGTTTTTCACCGGTAAGCTCATTTTCCTCATCACGAACTTCTCCCTCTTCTGCAATACTTGCCAGGCTGTCGAGGATTTTCAGGTCTTCATCGTCAGCATCGATAAAATCCTCATTTTCCTCTATTTTTTCCATTTCTTCTATATAAATAGCGGGTATGTATTTAAGCTGCAGGATTTTCCCGGGAGTGAGCACCTCGCCCGCGCTAAATATCTTTTTCCCCTTGCCTGCATAAAGGTCAAAGGGGAGGATTTTATAGTTTATCAGCTCATCAACCGAAATAAGTTGCAAGTCATTATCTCCTGCCGGCTTCTAATAATTTTAATCGTATTTTTTTTCGAAAACTTTAAGGCAGGGTAATGTTTTTATAATGCTGTATTTTTCTAATGGCTCTGGTATAAACAAATTTTCATTATCAAGTATTCTAGAGGCTAAGTTAAAATACACACTTGCCTGCTCAGAATCAGGATAGGCTTCAATAGTAGTTTTACCTTGCAATTCAGCTTTTTGAACTTCGTCAGAGCGGGGAATAAATTGTATTACCGGAACGTTTAGTTTTCCGGCAAAATCAAGAATAATTTCTTTTTCGTTTTTTATGCTTCTTAAATTCCCGATAATACCGGCCAGTCTAACGTTTAAGCCCTGATCGGCGAATAATTTTATGCTGGAGGCAATGTTATTAGCCGCATAAAGAGCCATATACTCCCCGCTGGTGACTATGTATACCTCTTCCGCATAAGAATGCCTTATGGGTTGGGCAAATCCCCCGCATACAATATCGCCCAGCACGTCATACACCGCAATATCAATATTATATTTTTGAAAAACATTGTATTTCCTGATTAAATCGAGAGCAACCAGCACACCCCTGCCGGCGCAGCCCTGCCCCGGGACCGGGCCGCCTGATTCAATGCACAGAATATCGTTAAAACCCCGGTGAATTGCCATATTTACCGCCTCTTCAGTGCTTCCGTGCCGTCTTGTTATATCAGAAACAGTCTCTATAAATTTTCCGCCCATAAGGGTATTAACCGAGTCAGCCTTTGGGTCGCAACCTATTTGCGCGGGTTTTATGCCGAGAGCACTCATTGCAGCGGTGATGTTAGAGGCGGTAGTGGATTTTCCTATGCCTCCTTTGCCGTATATTGCGATTTGCCTTACATTTTTTTGCATATAAAGAGTTTATCCCAACAAATGGCAATTCGCAAAGTGCTCTTCGCTGATTTTTCTGATTTTTAGCTGCTAAACGCTGCAACGTAAGCAAAATAAAGACTTAAAGCCACAAAGGGCGCCATAATCCCTATTACATATATAATATCAAGAGTATTCATTTAATTAACTCCTTTATTAATTTTCTTATTCTTTTATCAAGGAAAAAGATAGCAATTATTAAACCTATTTCGGAAATAATACCTAAAGGCATAATAAACTGTTTTAATTTATCAAGGTTTATCAAAGACCAGCTAATTCCGCTGCCTATAACAAAAGTAGTTGTCCAAATTAATGTTACCAGTGATTTATAATATCCAATTTTCTCTTTAATAAAATCTTTATCCATAATATTCAAATTATAGCACAAACTTTATAACCCCAACAAATGGCAATTAGCAAAGTGCTCTTCGCTGATTTTAGCGCGTTCGGGCCATACCTCCCTGCATACATCCATTGCACAGGGGCATCTTGTATGGAATTTACAGCCTGGCGGCGGGCTGACAGGGCTTGGAATATCACCTTTTAATATAATCTTTTTTGAAACATCAGAACCCGGTATAGAGCTCAACAATGCCTGCGTATAAGGGTGTCCCGGGTTTTCAAAAAGCTCCTTAACCGGTGCGGTTTCGACGATTTCCCCGAGATACATCACCGCAACCCTGTCGCAGATATACCTTATCACCCCCAGGTCGTGCGAAATAAACAGGTATGTAAGGTTTAAATCCTTTTTCAAACCCTGCATCAGGTTCAGTATCTGGGCCTGGATGCTTATATCCAGGGCACTGACCGGCTCATCCGCCACAATGAATTTGGGGTTAAGAGCCAGGGCTCTTGCTATGCCTATTCTCTGGCGCTGCCCTCCGGAAAACTCGTGTGGATGGCGTTTTAGCACGCCTTCATTTAGCCCCACCATCTCCAGCAGGTCAAGTATGCGTTGTTTTTGCTCTTTTTTGGATAGTTTTTCGTGAATAACAAGAGGTTCTCTCAGGATGGTTTCAACACTCATCCGGGGATTGAGGCTGGAGTAGGGGTTCTGGAAAATAATCTGCATTTTTTTTCTCAATGCCCTGAACTCTTTAGCGTTCCGGTGTGTTATATCCTGTCCTTCCAGCTCAACAGACCCTTTTGTCGGCGGGATAAGCCCGAGTATACACCTGCCCGCGGTTGATTTACCGCACCCGGATTCGCCCACAAGGCCCAGTGTCTCGCCTTTTTTAATTTCCAGCGAAATGTTGTTAACAGCGTGTACTGCGCCGACCTGTTTATTAAAAAATCCTTTTTTTATGGGGAATTTTTTTGTGAGGTTTTTTACTTTTATGAATTGGGCCATAATTAATTACATTATAATTCTAACCTGGAATATATACAAAAATTTCTTAAAATACTCACATTAGCTTTATTTTTCGGTTTATTCAGTTTTCAATGTTCAATGTTAGTTTACTATTTTGGACTTTTTTAGACTATAATTACTCGAATTGCTAATTAAGCAATTCATAAATTTCCTTAAAATCACCCGTCCACCCTACCCAGAAGGTGTGTGAAGGGCTCTGCCCTTCACGATTTCTATAAAAATTTTAAGGAAATTTATTCAAAATCTATATAGAAATTATTAAAGGGCGAAGCCCTTTAA
>JANQGS010000229.1 GCA_028277195.1 Candidatus Gastranaerophilales bacterium | reverse complement strand
ATATTACAATGAGAAAAAGGCAAAGGTTTTCAAATGGACTTATCAGGGGAAAGTGCTTGCTAAATAATATCATATTATTTTTAAATTAATGCACTAGCTCCCCAATATCGACAGGTTTAGCCTAAACAACAGCTCATCTACCGCCTGGACAAGCGTTTCAGAGTGACGCATAAGGTTTTCATACTCTAAATCAGTGTCATACGGAAGCATCCCAATCATTTTTATGTCCTGCTCAACCAGTATAGCGCTTATATTTTCCGGCACTTTGTTATCCCTTACCCTGTTTAAAATCACGCCCATCTGGCCCTGTGCCGCAAACCTCAGGGAAGACTCCTTTATCTTTGCGGCAGAATATACTGATGTAACGCTGGGCTCGGCAATAATCAGCGTTACATCCAGCGGGTAATCCACAAGTTTATGCAGGTGCTCAAGGTCAAATTCACAGTCAAATATAACTATATCGTAGTTTTTAATCAAATCAACCATCGCATCCTCAATAAACTGGTCGGTCTTGCAGGTACAGCCCTTTGTAGCTACCGGCCCGGCAACTATAAGGTCAATTTCATCATACAGATTTGTCACAAGGTCATTAACCGCCCACTCTACCACTTCGTGCGACTGCATTTTTTCCGAGGGGTGATAGCTGTATTTTCCCTGCCTTATGGAGTTTATTGTCTTGTTAACCTCGATGCCGAAAGCGTTGGCAAGGTCAGTACTCAGGTCATTGTCCACCAGCAGGGCGGATTTATCGGGATAATGCGCATGGAGTGCCGTTAACAATGATTTTACAAATGTTGTTTTACCGCTTCCGCTTTTGCCGGTTACTGCTATGGTTATTGTCATAGTTATTTATGCACGCAATACTTATCTTTTAACACGTTAGCAAGCTCACCTGTAAGCTGCATAGCCTTTTGAGCCTGCTCAATACTCAATATCCCCGCACCGCACGCCGGGGTTATCAGGGTTGAGTCAAGTATAAGGTTTTTGTCTATTCCTTTATTTACCAGAAAGGAAATGGCTTCCTCGTATTTATTTACCGAAGATTCCAGCGTTGTAACGTCTAAAGCGTCAGTATCCATTGTAGGAATAATACCCCAGGCAATTTTACCGCCCCTGTTCAGGAATTTCCCCAGCTCAGCAGGGTAGAGCCCGAGGCTCTCAGCAAAACAGCACGCGTCAAAATTAAGTATGTCAACGCCGCTTCGCTCAATTATTGACCAATCGCTCTTACCGCAGCAATGTATGCCTGTAAGAACCCCTTGCTGTCTTAATATGTCGGCAATTTCCGAAAAACAGCCGGTTATATCCTCTTTTTTAACCGTAATAAACGCTGATGTGCCGTACTGGGATATGGTCGGCTCATCCATAAATATAACGGGCCGGGACCCGGGCGAGGCTTCGCGGAATTTTTTCACCAGCCACAGGGCTTTTAGGGTTAATGCCTTGACGAGGATTTCCTTGAGGGTTTCATCATAAAAAGCACATTTTTTATCCCGGTCCACAAGGGTTGTGCCGAACGTGAACGGGCCTATAACCTGTCCTTTAACAAAAGCGGGCTTGTTTTGGCTGATTTTTTCCAGGAACAGGGGCAGGGCAGAACAGCGTTCCTCGGAGATAGCGTATTTCTCAAGGGTTTCCATGTCCCCCTCCCCAGTTATGCTCTCATAATCCAGCATGAACTCCTCAAGTTCCTCAAAAAAAGTTTCAGTTTCCTGGTCAATATACCAGCGTTTTTCCCCTTCATCAAAAATCACGCCCGGTATTTTCTCATTCAGCTGTGAGGACATGTCCTCATTCTGGTTTGCCCCGGCGAGCTGCGGCAGGGCCGGCATACCAGGAAGGGTATTAAACACAAGTTCCACTGCCTCTGCGGGGTTTTTATGCGGCAGGCTGCCTATTGCTGTTGCTGTAAAGCTCGTGCTTTTTTCCAATTTATTACTCGCTCCGTTTTAATGCTAAACTTGCAATTAAGTTTAACATTAAAATACTAAATCATGAAAAAAACTCAAACACTTGCCCGGTTAATTTCAGAAAAACGCGAAGAAATCGGCTATACGCAAAAAGGCCTTGCTAACAGGGCTAATATTGATATTTCAGTTATTGAAAATATAGAATCCGGCCAGGATTTGTTCCTGCCTGCCTCTATAAGGCAAAAACTGGCCATGGCTCTTAAATTAAACCCTAAAAGCATTAAAGCCCTCGAAAAACAGGTTGAATTAAATGAATCAAAACCTGATATTGAGGCATTAAAAATAAAAATACTTAACCAAAGCCTGAAAGGGCATAACTGTCCTGAGTGCGGTTCTGATTTAATATGCAGGGTGGCGATAATGTATGACCTTGAGGATAATATGATACCAGAGCCCAAGGCGCGCTGTACAAAATGCCCTTTTTGCCTGTAAAATTTAAACCAATTATTTTTAATTATACCCGGTTTGCGGTAAAATTTTTAAGAACAGGTTTAAAATTTAAGTTTAGGGGAGAAGATTAATGAAAAAAACAGTTAAAGACCTCGGCGATATTAAAGGCAAAAGAGTGCTCGTAAGAGAAGACCTCAACGTACCCTTGGATGAAAACCTCAATATTACTGACGATACCCGCATCCGTGCTGCGCTTCCCACAATCCGGTATTTAACCCAAAAAGATGCTAAAGTAATCGTAACAGCACACCTGGGAAGACCAAAAGGCAAGGTTAAAGAGGAAATGAGACTTAACCCTGTGGCCAAAAGGCTTTCAGAACTGCTGGAAGCTCCTGTTATGAAGCTGGATGACTGTATTGGAGAAGAAGTAAAAGCAAAACTCGCGGAACTAAAAGACGGCGAAGTCGCGCTCCTGGAAAATATCAGGTTTTACGCCCGGGAAACTGATAATGACCCGGAATTCGCGCGCCAGCTTGCGGAATTGGCTGATATTTACGTTAATGACGCATTTGGGACAGCTCACAGGGCGCATGCCTCAACTGAGGGTGTGGCAAAATACCTTTCACCCGCTGTTTCAGGGTTATTGATGGAAAAGGAATTAGAGTCGCTCGGCGGATTGCTCCAGTCACCAAAACGCCCGTTTGTTGCAATCGTGGGCGGAAGCAAGGTTTCCACAAAAATAGCGGTGCTCGAAAGCCTTATTGACAAGGTTGACACACTTATCCTCGGCGGAGGAATGACCTATACATTCGTGAAAGCCGGGGGATACAGCGTTGGGAACTCCATCTGCGAAGAAGACAAGCTCGATATCGCAAGAGCACTTATGAAAAAAGCCGAAGACAGGGGTGTAAGGCTCGTTATGGCTAATGATACGGTAATAGCGGACGATTTTAGCCAGAATGCAAACATAAGGGTCGTTTCCTCAAAGAAAATCCCGGATAATTGGGAAGGTATAGACATAGGCCCTGATACAATAGAAACTGTCGATGAAATCCTCCGGGAAGCCCAAACAATCCTGTGGAACGGTCCGGTAGGCGTATTTGAGATAGACAGGTTCGCTGAAGGCACAAAGGCAGTTGCAAAAAGCGTTGCAAAAGCAACCGAAAAAGGCGCAAAAAGTGTGCTCGGAGGTGGAGATACCGTTGCGGCCATTGAAAAATTCGGCATATCACCTGAATCGTACTCGCACATAAGCACCGGAGGCGGAGCAAGCCTTGAGTTTATCGAAGGCAAGGAACTCCCGGGCGTGGCAGCACTGGACGAAAAAGAAAAAATAGTGAATAAAAATGAAAAAGGTTAAAGCGGGCCTAATCCAGACAGCCTCATACCCCTCAAAGCAGGAAAATATAAATAAAGCCCTTTACTTTATAGAAAAGGGAGTTAAAGAGGGCGTAAAGGTTTTTAGCCTGCAGGAATTATTTTTCAGCCCGTATTTTCCCTCGGAGCAGCACAATAAATGGTTTGAGTGGGCGGAGCCCGTGTGCGGGCCTACTGTAAAAACAATGCGGGACGCGGCGAAACAATACGGCATAGTGCTTGTAGTGCCGATATTTGAGGAAGAAGGAAGCGGAACATACTATAACACAACCGCTGTAATAGACGCGGACGGCTCACTGGCAGGCATATACAGAAAAAACCATATACCGCAACTCGAAGGGTTCTACGAAAAATTTTATTTCAAACCCGGCAACCTTGGCTATCCGGTTTTTAACACAGCTTTTTGCAGGGTCGGGGTTTATACCTGCTATGACAGGCATTTCCCGGAAGGGGCAAGGGTTCTTGGCCTGAGTGGGGCAGAGGTTGTGTTCAACCCCTCGGCAACTGCCCGGGGGTTGTCAAAATACCTGTGGGAACTTGAGCAGCCTGCGCATGCGGTTGCGAATATGTACTATGTAGGTGCGATAAACAGGGTTGGAGGGGATTACTACGGCAGCAGCTATTTTGTTGACCCCAGGGGACAGGTGCTTGCCAGGGGTTCTGAGTTTGACGAGGAAATAGTTATTGCTGAATTAGACCTTGATATTATCAGGGAAACAAGGAAAACCTGGCAGTTCTACAGGGACAGGCGGCCCGAAACCTATGGGGCGCTTAAGGACCTGTAAGAGGTATAATTCAAGAGATTGTTTTTTGTTTTTAATAACAACAACAAACAACAACACAGCAGCAGGCCCTTCCTTTTTCCCTGAAAATAGTTTACAATAGAAAAAATTGGAGTTGAAAACAGGGGTAAATAATGCCTGATGAGCTTAAAGATTATAAAAACAAATGGGGGGGGTAAATAAAGAGAATGAGCTTTTAAAAAAGAAGCAAAGCTCCTTTTTTAACGCTCCCGCTTCGCAGGGTT
>JANQGS010000164.1 GCA_028277195.1 Candidatus Gastranaerophilales bacterium | reverse complement strand
AGTTTATATGAGTTGAGCAGAGCATGAACATAAATCTTTACCCGGTAAAAATAGCAGGAGTCGGAAAGGGTTTACCGGAAACAGTTATAACGAATTTTGACCTTGAAAAACTTGTTGATACTAACGATGAATGGATAGCAACAAGGTCGGGAATAAGGGAAAGAAGGGTTGTGAGCTCCGGTGAAACGGGAACAGCCCTTGCTGCCGTGGCAGGAGCGCAGGCGCTTGCTTCCGCGGGCATTGACAGCGGCGAGGTTGACCTTATAATATGCGCCACCTCAATCCCGGATAATTTATACCCCTCAACTGCCTGTGAAGTGCAAAAAGAGCTTAAATGCTCCAACGCCGCGGCGTTTGACATAACCGCAGCTTGCAGCGGGCTTGTTTACGGGTTGAACGTTGCAAGGAGCTTTATTGCCTCGGGGATTTATAAAACGGTTCTTTTAACGGCTGTGGATGTTCATTCCCGATTTGTTGACTGGGAAGACCGCTCCACCTGCGTACTTTTCGGGGACGGAGCAGGCGCTATGGTACTGACAAGAAGCGATAACGAGCAAAATGACATTATATACGCCGATATGGAGGCTGACGGGAGCAGGGGCGAAGAGCTGAAAATTCCATTAACAGGAAAAAATTGCCCACTGGTAGGGCCTAATCCAGTAGCAGGCCAGCATGTATCAATGAACGGCAGGGAAATCTATAAATTTGCGGTCAATACAGTGCCCTCATCCATTAAAAAAGCGCTTGATGAGTCAGGTATAGGCCCTGAACAGGTGGATTGCTACATCCTGCACCAGGCAAACGCCAGGATTATAGAATCAATAGCCGACAAACTGAAAATAAGCAGGGACAAGTTTTATATTAATTTACAAAAATACGGCAACACCTCGGCAGCCTCGGTTGCCATTGCCCTGAGGGAGGCCATAGAGGACGGTTCTGTAACACCCTCTTCCCTGCTGGTGTTAAGCGGGTTTGGTGCGGGTTTGACCTGGGGCACGGCTGTGATACGATGGAGGGGGTAGCGGGAGAAGTTAAATTTATGAATGAAGACTTTATAAAAACAGGAATAAAGGAAAAATGGACCAAACTATCGGAATAATCCTTTTAATAATAGTGTTTAGCTGCTTATTTTATTATATACATGCTCAGACCAAACTTGCTGATGATATAACAAAAAGTTTAGAGGTAAAAAAATGAACAAAACAGCTTTTATATTCCCGGGCCAGGGTTCGCAATTCTCAGGAATGGGCAAGGATTTCGCCGAAAAAATTGAGGAGCTGGCCGGCAAGAATGTAGCAAAACTATGCACAGACGCAACAGACGAGGAATTAAAGCAAACAGTAAACTCCCAGCCTGCTATACTGGCGGTTTCCATTGCCCTTTACGAACTTTTAAGGAACAGGCTTCAAATAACTCCTGATTATACGGCAGGCCACAGCCTGGGCGAGTACTCGGCGCTTTATGCGGCTGGTGTTTCGGGGCTTGATGAAATCATTAAACTTGTTTCAAAGAGGGCCGAGCTCATGAGCAATGCGCCGGAAGGCTCAATGACAGCTATACTTGGCCTTAATGAGGATAAAATCGCTGAGGTCATAGAACAATGCTCACCTGAAGGTATTATTTGCGCCGCAAACTACAATACACAGGTTCAAACGGTTATCAGCGGCGAAACAAAAGCCATAAAAAAAGCAAACGAACTGGCGAAAGAAATGGGCGCGAAAAGGGTTGTGCCGCTGGCGGTTAGCGGGGCTTTCCATTCGCCCCTGATGAGGCCGGTTTCAGAGGAATTTGCGGGATACGTAAACAGCGCGAATTTAAATGACGCCCAAATACCTGTTGTGACAAACGTTGATGCTTTAGCAACGGCAGATAAGGCGGATTTTTCGACAAAAATGGTAAAACAGGTCTGCTCACCGGTTTATTGGAAGCAGTCAGTTGAGTATATGACCGGCCAGGGAGTTGATACGTTCATAGAAATCGGCCCGGGTAAGGTTTTGTCCGGCATGATTAAGAAGATTGCCCCGGGGGTAAAGGTTTGTAATGTTTGTGATAAGGAAACCCTTGAAGCAGCAGTGGAAAAGGAGATTGATAAATGTCTGATGTAAAAAGAGTAGCGCTGGTAACAGGCGCGTCCAGCGGAATAGGCAAAGTCTGCGCCACAGAACTCGCAAAAGAAGGCTATATCGTAATAGTTAACTACTACCCGGCGCCTCCCTGCGAGGCGGACGCCAATAACGTGGTTAAGGAAATAGAAACAGCCGGGGGCCGGGCTAAAGCTATAGGCTGCGACGTCACTGACAGCAATGCGGTCAACTCTATGGTCAATGAAATAGCAGGGGAGTTCGGCAGGATTGACGTGC
>JANQGS010000103.1 GCA_028277195.1 Candidatus Gastranaerophilales bacterium | reverse complement strand
CGATTCCTGCCAGAGGACCGAGCTGGGCACAATGTTCCTGTTAAATCCATTACAGGTGCAGGAATTAATTGAAATGGCCGCTTCTATCCTTATGAAAGCCCACCAGGACGTGAACCACCAGCCTGTTATATTGTGCTCCCCGAGGATAAGGCTGCCTCTTTACCAGTTGCTGGAGAGGCATATACCGACCGTTGTCGTTATTTCCTACAGCGAGCTTATTACTGATATCAGGGTTGAGCAGGTCAACACCATTGGCGAGGAGATGATTAGCGAATATTAGTGTCGTCTTTTATTGACTTTTTGATGTGCATAATTTAAAATATAGCTATGGCGCAAAAACGTTACAACATAAGAGTTAATGAACCCCTTGCAAACCACATAGAGGCAATGTGCGGAGAGGACGGATTTTACGAAAATGCAAGCGAGTATTTCCGCGACCTTGCCCGGCACGATTTTGAAAGAATTGAAGAAGAAAAAATCAGAAGAATCAACGAAGTTTTAGAGCCGTTATTGGGTCGGCCTGTTGAGGAGTGCGAGCCTTTCGACCCTGAAAAAGACCTGGAGGAAATTGAAAGGCAATATTTGGCAGAAAAAGAATCCCAAAAATGAAAATTATAAGAAATCCCCTGTTTTTTCAACAATTAGAAGATATTTTTAACAGTACTAAAGCACCTGGTTTTCTTTGAATTTTTAGAGGAAGAAGACACTATAATAGTTTTAGCGATTTTTCATCAAGCAATGAACTTACCCTACAGGTTAAAAAGGATATTGTAGAAAGAAATAAAAGGGAAATAAAAATGAGAAAACCAGTCTTAATTATACTTTTAATTATTGCCTCAGTCTTTTTAGTCTACTCCTCGCTCACAAAACAAAAAGCAGGTGAAAAAGACAGAGCTGTTGCGTTATATGAACAGGGAGTCGAAAAAATAGGGGAAAAAGACTACACAGAAGCTGTTGAGTTATTTACGCGGGCAATAGAACTCGACCCCGGGCACGAAAAAGCATACTCTAAAAGAGGCGCGGTAAGGGCAGAGTTTTTAAGGCAATATAAAGCGGCCCTTTCTGATTTGGATAAAGCGATTGAATTAAACCCCGGCAATGCTGTTGCCCTCCACAACAGGGGGCTATGTAAAATAAGCCTTAATGATACAGAAAGCGCTGTTGAGGACTTTACCCGGGCGATTAAAAAAAGCCCCGCATATTATATTGCCCATAACAGCAGGGGTGTCGCCCAGGGAATGCTCGGAAAGTACGAGGAAGCCATAAAGGATTTTAACAGCGCGTTAATAATAAACCCTGATTATTTTAACGCAAGGGTTAATATGATTTTCGCAAAAATTCAAATGGAAAAGTACGATGAAGCCCTGGCGGAGGCAAAAAAGGCCCTGGAGTCCGTTGACGAGGCGGAAGAGCCGGAAAACTACGCTAAAATCCGGGAAATGATAGACCGGATAGAATCAGATTAGTTATGGTAGAATGAATATATGGATAGGGTTAAGGAAAAAATCGGATATTATAAATTATTTATACCGCTGCTATGGACAGGTGTGTTTATAACCATTGGAAGTATCGGCTGGTTAATGAATAATTATTTCCCGATGAAAAATTTTTTCTTAGGTTTATTATTTATAGTAGTTACTTTTTTTGTAATAAGTTTATTATTTTTTCATATGAGAATAAAAAAACTAATAAAGGAGCTCTAAAATGATTGAATATTCTTTTCCGGTTATTATAGGAATGTTGTCAGGATTTGCCGTACTAATAATGGCATCGTATTTTTTGTATTCAATAGTAACGGATACCCCGTAGGATGATTTGCGCTTTTGCCTTAAAGAATTAAATGAAAAAACAAATAGAAACGTTTCGCGATAAAGCAATAGAAGTTATCGAAAATACAGAAACCTATAAGTACAGGGGTACAGTGTCAAAACTGCTTGGCTTGTCAGTTGAGGCAAAACTCCCCGGGTTAAAAATAGGTGACCTATGCTATGTGGAAACCGTTAACGGAGAGCAAAAACCCGCTGAAGTAGTGGCGTTCAAGGGTGATGTTGCCCAGATGCTCCTTTTGTATGACGGGTCAGGGATTGCCCAGGGTAGCCTCGTGACTTCAACCGGAAGCCCGATAATGTTCCCCATGGGCGATTTCCTGCTGGGAAGGCTTATAAACCCTCTTGGAGTACCGCTGGACGGAATGCCGCTGGACACCTCAACCGCAAAATATTCGTCTATTGACAATGACCCGCCTGACGCGTTTACCCGGCCTATAATTAAAAACAAGTTCCAGACAGGTATACGGGCAATAGACTCTCTTTTAACAATCGGGGCGGGCCAGCGTATGGGGCTTTTTGCGGGTAGCGGGGTCGGCAAAAGCACCCTGCTGGGCATGATAGCAAGAAACTCGGAAGCCGACGTCAATGTAATGGCCCTGATTGGGGAAAGAGGAAGGGAAGTTAAGGAATTCATAGAAAACAGCCTCGGGCCCGAGGGTATGAAGCGGTCTGTGCTTGTATGCTCAACAGGCGACCAGCCCCCGTTAATCAGGATGCGGGCTTTCCAGGCAGCTACGGCTGTTTGCGAGTATTTCAGGGACAGGGGCAAAAAGGTCTTTCTTATGACTGATACCGTAACAAGAAGCGCAATGGCCGGGCGGGAAGTAGGGCTGTCAATCGGTGAGCCCCCTACCATGAAGGGTTATCCTCCCTCTATATTTTCCTGGCTGCAAAGAGTGCTGGAGAGAACCGGGACAAGCCCTAAAGGTTCAATTACCGCTCTTTATACCGTTCTTATGGAAGGGGATGATATTAATGACCCGGTTGTTGACACTGTAAGGGGAATCGTGGACGGGCATATATTCCTTTCCCGTAAAATTGCCGAAATGAACCATTATCCCGCCATAGATGTGCTGGGCAGCATCAGCAGGCTATTCCCGGAAATAACCGACCTTGAGCACCAGGATGCCGTCGCTAAGATGCGCAAGCTGCTCGCTGTTTACCGGGATAATAAGGACCTGATTGACGTGGGAATGTACCAGGCAGGACAGAACCATATCCTGGACAGGGCAATTGAAATGATGAACGAGATTGATAAATTCCTGCAGCAGGGAATTAAAGAACATGTTAATATGGAAAATACGCTTAGGACACTTAAGCAAATGATGATAGATGTTGATGTCTGATTGATAAGCTAAATTTAGCGTTGTAAAATAATTTAATAAGATACTTTTGTTTTAGGAGAGTTTGAAATAATGGAAAATATGGAACAGATAATAAAACTGGCTCTTGATTTAAATGAAAAGACCGATAACAGCTATGAGCTGGTTTATAAAATAGCTGAACTGGCTAAAAAACTCAAGGATGAACAGGTCCAGAAATTCCAGCAGGATGAGTTCGGCTTTGAAGCGGAGCAGGCATATAATTCCTCAATTAAAAAGGAAAAACCCGTACAGCACGCCATAGTTGTACAGGCAAGCGAAACGGATGAAAGCGGTCTCGTTGGCTAGTTTAAATATTTCTGAGCAGAATTTAAAGGCTGATTTGGAAAAAAAGGGGTTTAATTTTGAACCCGCAGAGCATGCGCTATGGAGGGCCCGCAAGGACGGGGTGACTATTACCCTTTATAAAAGCGGCAAGGTGCTCGCGCAGGGTAAAGGGTCGGAGGAATTTTTGAATTCCTTTTGTCATTCTGAACTTGATCCAGAATCTCATGAGATTCCGGCACAAGGCCGGAATGACAAAACATCCTGGATAGGCACGGATGAATCGGGTAAGGGGGATTATTTTGGCCCGCTGGTTGTTGCCGGGGTACTGGTTAATGAGAAGAATTTAAGCGAACTCTCCCTTTCAGGCATTCAGGACAGCAAGAAAATGAGCGACAGCGCAATCCAGAAAATTGCCCCCAAAATAAGGCAAAATTGCGATTTTTCAATAGTTACCATAAACCCGGCTAAGTATAACGAGTTATATAAAAAATTTAAAAATTTAAATAACCTCCTTGCCTGGGGGCACGCCAGGGCAATTGAGAACATACTGGAAAAAACACCTTGTGAATACGCGTTGTCGGATAAGTTCGGGAATGAGGCGCTTATTAAGAATGCCCTGTTAAAAAACGGCAGGAACATTACCCTTGAGCAAAGGCCAAAAGCTGAAGACGATATAGCAGTAGCGGCAGCTTCCGTTCTTGCAAGGGATGAGTTTATCAGGAGGCTTAAAAAATTCTCGTCAGAATACGGGATAAACCTGCCAAAAGGCGCTTCCGAGGAAGTGCTTAAGCAGGCACGACTATTCGTTGGCAAATACAGCGTTGAGCAACTGGGCAATGTTGCTAAACTTCATTTTAAGACTACACAGAAGATTTAGGGCAGGACTTGCGAAAAATAGAAAAAATTGATAAAAAATAGTATTTCCGTTTTTACATACAAAAACAAACTAACGGTAGTTTGACAGTAAAATGATGTAAAAATCGTGGAAACCATGATGAATACATGCTCTCAGCGATTTGATATTATTTTTACTGAGTAGGATGTTT
>JANQGS010000026.1 GCA_028277195.1 Candidatus Gastranaerophilales bacterium | reverse complement strand
TTTCAGGCTGCATTTTTTAACCTCTCCTGTGCCAGTTCAGCGTATTCGGGGTTAAGTTCAATGCCAAGCCAGTTGCGGTTAAACTGCTCAGCCACAAGAGCGGTTGTTCCACTTCCCATAAAAAGGTCAAGCACCAGACCTCCTTCGGGGCACCCGGCTTTTATCGGGGTTTCGATAAGTTTTGGCGGGTAAACTGCAAAATGCGCTCCCCTGAATGGAGATGTGGCAATATTCCATACAGCACGTTTGTTTTTGCCTTTTACTGCCCCGCTTAATACTTTTTGCTGGAAATTTTCATAATTTTGTTTTGAAATACCCTGGTAATACTGCCCTTTATTGTCATTAACCTTGCCTTTTACTCGCTCAAGGGTTGATTCCTTGAAAGGTTCTATCTGTTGCTCAAAGTAGTATTTCGGGCTTTTGGAAAAGAAAAACAGGTATTCAAAATCAACCGTGAATTACAAAGGATGAGTATGACAAAAAAGCCGATGAACTTCGCTCAGAGCAGTATAATATTAGAAATAAAATTAACAACTTTGCCGAAGCGGATGAGAATTTTGCAATTACTCTGCAATACTTGTTAGACGTAGCTTCAAGGTCATACAGTTTATTCGAAAGTGCGGACAATGAGCAAAAACGCAAGATTATAAAATTAGTGTTTCCTAACTTATTTTTAAACGGCTCAAAGTTAGAGTATGACTTGAATACACCGTTTGATGCACTGGTGAAATACGGCAAAAATAAAAAATGGGGCGAGCGAGGGGATTCGAACCCCCGAATATCGGAACCACAATCCGAGGCCTTAACCGCTTGGCGACGCCCGCCATAAAAAATTTTTTACAGGCATATGTTAGTACAAAAATAATTTTTTTACAAATTCTAACGGGGTATTAACTGCCATAAAAGGCTTGAGAGGTTCTTTTATACCCGTAGTTTAAATAAAAAATCATACCAATAGTAATCCATACGCCAAAAATTACCAGGGTCTTAACTGTTGGCAAGCCAAGAACAATAAGCGCCAGGCAGGTTAGTATGCCCAGAATAGGCACAAGCGGGACTAAAGGTGTTTTAAAAGGCCTTTTCCTCCCGGGGTCAACTTTTCTTAAAATCCTGACCCCCGCACAAACAAGCATAAATGCCGTGAGCGTCCCAATGTTGCACAGCTCGGCAGCCGCATTAATATCCAGGAGTAATGTGCCCAGAATAACCATTGCGCCTACAAGAACAGTATTAATATGCGGAGTTTTGTACTTTTCATGAACCTTTGAAAATGAATCAGGAAGGAGTTTGTCACGTGACATAGCGTATAATATTCTCGTACCGCCCAGTTGCAGTACGAGAAGAACGGATGAAAGCCCGGTCAGCGCCCCCACTGAAATAAGAAATGCGACCCAATCCTGGTCTACAGAGGTCATAGCAGCCGCTATGGGCGCATGTGTGTTTATCTCATTAAGCGGCACGATGCCGGTCAGCGTTCCAACAACCCCTATATATAACAACGTGCAGATAATAAGCGATACTATAATACCTATAGGCATATCTTTTTGCGGGTTTTTAGTTTCCTCTGCGGCGGTAGACACAGCATCAAAACCAATATATGCAAAAAACATCAGGTAAGCGCCTACAAATATGCCTTTAAAACCGTTAGGAGCAAAAGGCGTCCAGTTCTCAGGGTTTATATAAACAGCTCCCACTCCTATGAATAGTAATATTACAAGGGTTTTGATTAAAACCATTACAAATGTCATTTTCGCGCTCTCTTTTATCCCTATATAAAGGAAAAAAGTTATAGCAAGCATCATAAAAACAGCAGGAAGGTCAATGGAAATCGGGATAGGTCCGAGGTGGGGAATATGGGAGCCAGGATTTAGCAATAACTGCGAATCAAAGCCCAGGTTCTCAAAAATCGCCGGGTTAAACATTGCCGGGTCAAAATTTGCCGGGTCGAACAGTTCCCCAATCCTTTCCCCGTTAAGCCCTGATGCGGCATACTTAGCCTCAAGAAATTCCCGGAACTTTATAATGCCTTCTTTCTGGTATTTTTCCACGGCAGCCGAGTAATTGCTAACCAACCATACAGGAGGGTTTGTGATAAAACCCGGCAAAGTCCCCTCAAATCCCCTGAGAAAATTGACCAGGTAACCTGACCAACTGCTGACCACGGCAATATTTCCGATTAAATACTCCAAAACAAGCATCCACCCGATAAACCATGCGGCCAGTTCACCCAGGGTTGCGTATGTATAGGTAAAAGCACTCCCGGCGACCGGTATCATAGCCGCAAATTCAGCATAACACAACGCGGAAAAAGAGCAGGCCAGGGCGGCAAATATAAGGGAAACAACCAGGGCCGGCCCCGCACCGATATGGCCAGCTCCTCCTACTGCCGCAGTGCCTGAAAGCGCAAATATCCCCGCTCCTATAACAGCTCCCACCCCAAGTACCACAAGGTCAAACGCACTCAGTGACCTGTTTAATCCGGATTTAGAGCTATTTATTAATTCATCCTGGCTCTTTTTTCTTAAGAACCTGCTGAATATGCTGCTTTCTGTCATTTCTACACTGTTTTTCGGGGATAAATTATCAACTGTCATTTAAATGCCACTCTCTTCTTTCTCATTAATAAATTGTAATTATAAATTAAAATTTTTTATAAGTAAAAAATTATCTTAATTATCTGAAAATAAATCCTCGGGCTTAAATCCTCTACCTAGTCTAATGATTGATGTAAATATACGAAAAATGGGGGAAAATAATTATATCAACTACTGAAAAAGGAGTATGGGGAGTTTTAAAAATGAGTACGTTAAATACATCAAACACCACCGGCAATAAACCGATTAAATGCACATTAACAAGAATAGAGGAAAACTTTAACAGGGATGAGGTCGTTGCTTACAGGCTCACCGGCATCCTAAAAGATTATGTTTACAGCCCTGAAAAAAGATTGATAGCATAAATTTAGGCTCGGGGAGGAGGTTTGGACATAAAAAAGCCCTGCGTATTATGTGCGGGGCTTTTTAAGCAGCCCTCGGCCTCTTGCCTGTGTACTCCCTCCACCAGGCCAGTAATACGCTGGCATTGAATATGCTTGAATATGTCCCGATTGCAATACCCAGTATCATTGCCAGCACAAAATCCCTTGTGGTTACCCCGCCCAGGAAGTAAAGCGCAAAAAGCGTAACAAGGGTTGTGACAGATGTGTTTATGCTCCGCGCAAGGGTCTGGTTTACGCTTTTGTTTACAATTTCGTTAAATGTGTTGTTCCTGGCGTGGAATTTAGCGTTTTCCCTTACCCTGTCAAACACAACAATGGTATCATGTACGCTAAATCCTATTACAGTAAGGATTGCGGTGATAAATAAGCTGTCTATTTCCGTTCCAAAGAGCAGCCCGAACAATGAAAACATACCGCACACAAAAATAGCGTCGTGAAAAAGGGCAACAAGTGCGAACATTGCGTAATCAAGACTGAACCTAACGCTGAGATATGCGACAATTCCGGCAAAAGCAAGCAATAGGGCAATTAATGCGTTTTGGAACAGCTCTTTTCCAAGGGTTGGGCCTATGGCGCTTACCTGCAACGGCACAAATTCACCGAATGCCTGTTTTAGTGAGGCGTTTACCTTTGCCGCCTCACTGTCGGGGCTCTGGCTCTCCAGGAATTTTGTCCTGATAGAGACTGTATTATCCTCCTGCAACTGGATTATAGCGTTTTCTACTCCAACGGTTTTTAATTGCTCACGTATTTTTGCTATATCTTCCTTTTGCAGGTCCTGCTCAAACCCGTACTGAAGCAGTGTACCTCCTGTAAAGTCTATTCCGAGCCTCAGCGGGGAATGGTTTTCATACTTTATCATTGAATAAACCATTACGGCCAGTGAGGGAATTACCAGGAACAGGGACAGGGTTATCCATACCCATCTGTATTTAACTACATCGATTATGTTTTTATTCATTTAAATCAGACCTCCCTAATCAATTACGCCGAGTTTTGCTTTTCTCGGGTTTGTGTCCTGAACTGTGTGGGCTTTGCCGATTTCTTCCTTCTTAAGCCCGAACCACCAGGGTACAAATTCGCCATAACCAAAGAAAATAAGCATGAAATTTTTCGTAACCGTGATTGCGGTGAACATGCTTACGATTACCCCGATTGCCAGGGTGAGCGCAAAGCCTTTTACTATGCTTGTTCCGAGCAGGTAGAGTATTACGCAGGTTATTATGGTGGTCATATTGCTGTCGAATATACTTGTAAACGCCCTGTCAAAGCCGGCATTAATCGCCCTGAGCAGGGTCCTTCCCACTTTGAGCTCTTCTTTTGTCCTCTCAAAAATAAGGATGTTCGCATCAACCGCCATGCCGATACTCAGGATAAAACCTGCAATACCTGCCAGGGTAAGCGTTACAGGTATTGTTTTAAATATAGCGAACACAAATAACCCGTAAATTACCAGCGCAATATTGGCAATAACCCCGGGCAGCCTGTAATATAGCAGCATAAAAACCATAACGAGCCCGAGACCAAGTATGCCTGCTATTTTGCTTTTTTCTATTGAGTCCAGCCCGAGAGTCGGGCCAACTGAATTTTCCTCAATCACTTTAGCGGGAACCGGCAGCGCGCCCGCATTAAGCAGGTTGACCATTTCCTTGACTTCCTGCAGGCTGCCTACTCCCTCTATGTAACCGGCACCGCCGGTTATGGCGTTCCTGACTATCGGGGCGGAGACCAGTTCATTATCGAAAAATATTCCCAGCGGTTCTCCTTCGATTTCCGTTGTTAAAAGGGCGAATTTTTTTGTGCCTTTTTCGTTCAGCTCAAAGTTTACAAGCCAGTTCCCGGCATTATCACTCCCCACGTATGCTTTTTTCAGGTCTTTGCCGGACACCCCGGAGCTTACCCACATTTTTCCCCCTTCCATTAAACCCGGTTTTTGCTTCTTAAACTCAAGGTTAGCGGTTTTGCCAAGGTATTCCTTGGCTTTTTGCGGGTCGC
>JANQGS010000187.1 GCA_028277195.1 Candidatus Gastranaerophilales bacterium | reverse complement strand
GCGGCGCTACCCTGGCGTTTAAAATACGGATGTTTGCCCTTTTTGCGTCAATCAGGCTATTAAGGTCCCCGGCCGCTTTAAGTGAGTACTCTGAGCCGTTGACAGCTAAAAGCAAATTAAAATCCTTTTTTCTTACGTTGTGAACATGAGACCTGCTGCTCACAACCATTACCGGGCACGGGCACGTCCGCAAAACTTTGTAGGCAACGCTGCCCAGTAATAACCTCTCAAAAATTTTCTTATTATGCGACCCCACCGCCACAAGGTCGGCATTTAAGGTTTTAGAGGTATTTATAATTTTTTCCGCTGCATTGCCCTCTTCAAAAATAAGTTTGTAGTCGATATTATTGTCCTCAAGAAAATTTTCCATATAAGCAAATTTAGCTTTTTTTGCCTCATACGCAATAAAATTTTCAGGCCTTCTGTAAAAAAACTCCTCCTCTGCCGATGTTGTTTCCATTACGTTCAAAAGAGTTATCCCGGCGTTTTCCTTATTTATAAAACTTAAAACAGTATGGACAAGAATACTTGACCAATCAGGCTCATCTATTGCTATTAATATATTATTCCCGTGCATTTGCCCCCCTGTGTTTAAAAATTATAAAGGCAAATAAAATTATTTTTTACCTGCGAAAAGACAATTTTTTTCTTTAATTTGTTTTTATTAACATATAGGGATTATAAAAACTTACACTACATTAAGGGAGGGATTTTATGGTTAACTACAACAAATTAGAGAAGTGTCTTGAGGATGTTACAATAAGTGGAAACAGGAGTTTTTACGGTGATCTCGGAGCGATTCAAAAATGCGCAAAAAGAGCCAAAGTACCTAATATTAAAGAAGTAAAAGAACAGGCTAGCCCTTTTGAAGCCTGTACTGAAGCTATATCCGGAAAGAGTGGAATAAGAGACTTTCCTTTTTGTCATCGTAACTTTCAACTTCATAGGGACGAGGAGCTCGACCCTCCGGAGTCAAAAGGCATGCTTGAGGCACTGGCTGGCTTTATTAAAAGAATAACCGGTAGCCTGGAGGAATGCCTTCTTGAAAGCGAAAAAACAATAGATGGAGTAGAAAATTGCGCTAATCAGTATGGAAAAAAAGAATCTTATACGGGATACTTATCCGGCGCAATAAACCCCCAAAGAGCCTGTAACATAGTAGCTAATATAGAAGGTATAAACAAGGGGGTCTGCGCCGACTTCTGATAGGTTCTATATGGAAAATCTTTTGAAAAAGACTAAATAGCCTGTTTTTATAGACTTTTTTTACTGTAAAATAAAAATAATGCAATTCTTAAACAACTTACTTGACTATTTTTTCTATAAAAGCTGCTATTTCTGCAGGCGCAAGGCTGAGTATGGTCTTATGTGCAATGAATGCCTCGAGAAAATAAAGTCCAAAGTCTCCGGGAAAACAAAATACCTGGAAGGAATACCGATATACGGCTATTTTTCCTATGAAGGGGAAATTCAAAAACTCATCAGGGCAATAAAATACCATAATAAAAAAGAGCTCGCCCTGCCGTTGGCAAAAATCCTTGCCGGTGCAATAAAATTCAATGATGAATTTGAAATAGTGCCTGTTCCCCTGCACGAGCAAAGGCAAAAACACAGAAAATACAACCATGCCGAACTGATTGCCTCACATATGGGAGTCAGCGTAAACACAAATCTTATAAAAAGAATAAAAAACACCCGAGCGCAATATAAACTCTCGCAAAAAGAAAGAAAAGAAAACCTGGCCGGGGCGTTCAGGGTCTTTCCCGGTGAATACCCGGGCAAGAAAATAGTCCTGCTTGATGATATTTGCACGACCGGGGCTACGATGCGGGAATTAATAAGCGAACTCGGGAAAAACGGCATTAATGATATTGCCGGGGTGGTTATGTGCTTTACCAGGGATTAAAACGGTCTGTTTAAGGCTCGCACGGGCCGTTGCAAAATGCCCTTTCCAGTTCCGGTATAATGTTTTTGTGCGTCATTTCAAACGTTATCGGGGTTATGGAAATTTTATTGTTCTTAATAGCCATAACATCGGAGTTTTCGTCCTCTTCCGAGTCAATAAGCTCACCCGCCAGCCAGTAATAGGTTTTCCCCCTCGGGTCAAGACGTTTTTCGTATTTGTCGGTGTACATACGAGTCCCGAGCCTGGTGACCTTTATCCCGGCAATCCCGACTGAATTGACGGTAGGTATGTTTATATTGAGGATTGTTTTTTTGGGGAAATTTATTTCCGCAATCCTGGGCAGGAATTTTGCTATAAAATTAGCCGCATATGAAAAATCCGCAGAGTCATAATCAGGGTCGCACAGTGATACCGCTATGCTCGGGCAACCCAGTACCGCCCCTTCCATTGCCGCGCTGACCGTTCCCGAGTATAAAATATCCGCCCCGAGGTTAGGGCCGTTATTAATTCCTGAAATGAGCAGGTCGGGATGGTTGTCAAAAATAGCGCTCAGGGCTATTTTTACGCAATCCCCGGGCGTGCCGTTAGTGGACCAGGCTTTTATGTTTTCATTAAACCCGATATCCATTTCCTCAACCCTTAAAGGGTGGTGAAGGGTTAAGGAATGGCCTGCCGCACTCCTTTCCCTGTCCGGCGCTACCACATAAACATCGTGCTCGCCTGCCAGTCTTTGCGCCAGGGTTCTTATCCCCAGGGCATGTATGCCGTCGTCGTTGGAAAGCAATATCTTCATACTATATTTTACCTTACGAAAATACTTCTAACATATTTATAATTATCGGAGAGTTTTAATCCATACTTTATTAAACTCGAATTGCTAATTAATTGTCAATTTATTCAAAATCCCCAACCTCCCGCCCGCAGTGTTACATAAGAAAACTAACTCGTTTGGTATATACATGAATGAGTTTGAATTTTTGAAAACCGGCAAAGCCGGATTTTCCAAAATTCATCACTCCCGCTTCGCCATACCGCTCAAGGCGTTAGCAGTTAAAATCTGAAATTTAATTTGGGAGCGGTATAACTGAGCACCATTTACTTTTTTCGTTGTATCATTATTGTATGAATACGAAAACAAAAAAAGAAGAATTGCTGGAATTTTACTCCCTTCCTGTTGAAGAACTGGTTAAAATCGCATCGAAAATCACGGAAAAAAACCACGATAAAAGAGTGGAATTTTGCAGCATAGTCAGCGCAAAAACCGGCAAATGCCCGGAAAACTGCAAATACTGCGCCCAGAGCGTACACTACAGGACAGACATAGAAACCCACCCGCTCCTGTCAGTTGAGGAAGTAAAAAAGTGCGCGCTTGAAGCCAAACAGAACGGCGCTACAAGGTTTTCCATTGTAACATCCGGAAAAGGTCCTGATAAAGAGGACTTCAGTAAACTGGCGGAAATGATACGGGCTATAAAAGATATCCCCGGGCTACAGGCCTGCGCATCACTGGGAATTTTAAGTGAAGAGCAGGTGAAAGAACTAAAAGACGCTGGTATGACAAGGTATCATCATAATTTAAACACCTGCAAGTCCTATCATGAGCAAATATGCACCACACATACCTATGAAGAGCGAGTCAACACAATAAAATTTGCAAAAAAATACGGCATAGAAGTATGCGCCGGGGGGATTATAGGAATGGGAGAAACCCGTGAGCAAAGGGTAGAAATGGCATTGGAGCTCTCCGGTCTTGAGCCGGACTCTGTGCCCGTTAACTTCCTGCATCCTATAGAGGGCACGCCTTTTGCTGCCCATAAAGATGCCATAGATGAAGAGGAAATCATTAAAACGCTTGCCATATTCAGGATTGCCCTGCCTCATGCCGTTATAAGGTATGGAGGGGGGCGTACTTTGCGGCTTTCGCCCGAAAACCAGCAGCTCGGCGTGAAACTGGGGGTTAACGGGTTATTAGTCGGGAATTACCTTACTACGGTAGGGACTACTCCTGATGAGGACAGGAAAATGATTGAGAGAGCGGGGAAAATGCTGGCTAATGATTAACTACCTCAAAGGCCAACTTATTTCAAAAACAGAACACAGCCCTTCCGGGTGTAATATTACTGTTGAGGTGAACAATACCGGCTACCTCATACTCACAAACAAGCGGGTAATCGCTTCCCTGCCAGCGGAAGGCGAAAATGTAACCATTTATACCTCGCTGATACACAGGGAAGACTCAATGACCCTCTGCGGCTTTAATTCAAGGGAAGAAAGGGATTTGTTTAACCTTTTAAACAGTGTCTCCGGGGTTGGAACAAAGGTAGCCCTCACAATAATGGGCGAGTTAGGCGCATACATGCTTGTTAACGCTGTTATAAGCGGTGATGACAGGGCTATTTCCAGGGCAAAAGGTGTTGGCCCGAAACTCGCGGGAAAGATAATCCTGGAATTAAAGGATAAAATGACCGGCTGGCGGGATAAAATAACAGATAAGCACACTGAAAAAGAGGCTGAAAAAGTGACCCCCGAACTGGAAGAAGCTGAAACCGTCCTGCTTTCCCTGGGTTATACGAAAAAAGAAGCTTCTGAGGCTGTTAAAAAGGCGTTAAACACTGATGACACCGAGGAAATAGTAAGGATTGGGCTGCAATGGCTGGCAGCCGAGGGAGGATAGGGTTTTATGCTGACTATAGCAGTGATTGGACTGGGCTTAATAGGCGGCTCGATACTTAAAGGGCTTAAAGGCAAGAATTATAACCTTGCAGGTGTTTCAAGAAGCCCTGAAACTATTAAAAAAGCAATGGAACAGGGGCTTATTTCCGGGACATCCTTTCAGGACGCTGATATTATATTTATTTGCACTCCCATTAACAAGACCGTTGATACCATTAAAGAGGTTGCCCGACAGGCGAAACCCGGTGCGCTGATAACTGATGCGGCCAGTATCAAGGGTTTTATAATGGATTTTGTTA
>JANQGS010000065.1 GCA_028277195.1 Candidatus Gastranaerophilales bacterium | reverse complement strand
ATATAACCGCGGCATCGATTTTCACACTTGCCAGGCTGCGCAGCATAACGCCGTACTCGTCGTCTGTACGGTTTTTGTCGCTGGATAAGTTCCAGCTCTTAACAATGGTTTTATCGTCAAATACACCCAGGTTTATGTTTGTGTTGCCTATGTCGACCGTTAAGAGCATCAGTATTCTATCCCCTTTCTTGCCTTAACCCCTATATTCCAGTAGTGCTTCCTGGGCCGGATTTCTGAGACCAGGTGGGCCAGCTCGATTATTTCCGGGCTTGCGTTCCTCCCGGTCAGCACAACCTCAAGGTATCTGGGCTTGTTTTTAAGAAAATTTATCATGTCCTCAATCTCTACCAGGCCAAGCTCAATTGCTATATTGGCCTCGTCAAGCACAATGAGGTCGTACTCCCCGGATTGCGCGGCATTTTTAGCGATTTCCCAACCTCTTTTTACGGCCTTTTTGTCTTCCTCGGAAACATTTTCAGCGTAAACTATCCTGTCAAGCCCGGCCTGTTCTATGGTAAGCAGTTCCTTTATACCGGGGCTCAACTCCCGGAAAGAATATAGCTCGCCGTAATGGTCCCCGCCTTTTGCGAACATAATAATAAGCACTTTCCAGCCCCGACCGAGCGCCCGCATTGTCAAACCGAGTGAGGCAGTGGTTTTGCCTTTTCCATCGCCTGTATATACCTGTATGTAGCCGATTTTGTCAAACCGGGGGTTGTACAGTTCATTTTCGTTCAATATTTTCCTCTGGTTTTGCTTATGTTTCAAAAAAATTATAGGTAGAACCTGAAAAAATTGCTATACTTAACAGAAATAATTTTTTGGTATAATCCACATGTATAACCCTGTTAATACAACCCCAAGACAGGAGAAGAATTATGAAAAAATCTGTTCAAACAAAGTGTTTTGGCTATCCCAAAATAGGCGAAAACCGCGAACTTAAAAAGGCCCTGGAAAATTACTGGGGCGGGAAAATATCCAAAGAGGAATTTATTGCCTCGGCCCGCCGGGTGAACTTATCAAGGCTGGAAAAACAAAAATCAGCAGGGATTGACCTGGTCTCCTCAAATGATTTTTCCCTCTATGACTTTATTCTTGACTTATCCGCAATGTTTGGGGTCGTCCCGGAAAGATTTTCAGGCCCGGATGACGATTTTGACACCTATTTTTCAATGGCCCGCGGAAATGACAGCGCTGTAGCATGTGAAATGACAAAATGGTTTGACACAAACTATCATTATATAGTGCCGGAAATTAACTCGGGCTTTGAGCTGAGAAAAAACAGGCCGCTGGAATCCCATAAATGGGCAAGGGAAAATGCCGGAATCGATACCGTTCCCTGCATGGTCGGGCCTTTTACGTTTTTAAAGCTCGCAAAAGGATACCGGGAAAAAGATTTTAATAAACTGCTGTTTGAGCTATCAGCCCTGTACAATAAAGCCCTGAAAGAGCTTGAGCAGGCCGGGGTGAAGACCGTGCAAACCGACGAGCCCGCGCTTGTGCTGGACCTTACCGGGGAAGAGGTTGACGCCTTAATTGAAGCCTATAAAATCCTTACAAAAGATTTAAAAGAGCTCAATATTCACGTACAGACTTACTATGAGAGCCTGTCAGCTTATGAAACCATTGTAAAGGAGCTGCCGGTTGACGGCATAGGCCTGGATTTTGTCTCCAACGGCGAAAACCTCGAAAATATCAGGAAATACGGCTTCCCGAACGGCAAGAAATTAATCGCGGGGGTTGTTTCAGGCAGGGATGTCTGGAAAACAGACTATGAAGAGACAGTTAACCTTATAAATGAATTAACGGGGCTTACATGCCGGAAAGACCTTATAATTTCCAACTCCTGCCCGCTGTTCCACCTTCCTGTTTCGCTCGCAAATGAAAAAGGCAGGCTTGATGATGAGCTGTTAAGGCTTTTGGCCTTTGCGGACGAGAGACTGGAAGAGCTGGAAACAATTAAGGATATTGTCAATAATGAAAAACTCCTACCGCAAAACAATTTTGAGCAAATAAGGCAAAAGTTCAAAAACCCAAAAGTTTTCAATGAACTCTCGGGGATTGATGAGGATAATATTGGCAGGGCTGAAAAATTCAATGTCCGCTATCAAAAACAGCAGGAAATATTAAATCTCCCGCTTTTCCCGACAACCACCATAGGCAGTTACCCGCAAACCCCCGAGGTCAGGAAAACAAGGGCCGCCCGTAAAAAAGGCGAAATCTCAAAACAGGAATACGACGCGTTCATAAGGACTGAAATTAAAAAAGTCATAGAACTTCAGGAGAAAATCGGGCTTGATGTACTGGTGCACGGGGAATTTGAGAGAACCGACATGGTTGAGCATTTTGCCCAAAAGCTGGACGGGTTTGCCTTTACCGGGAACGGCTGGGTACAATCCTACGGCAGCAGGTGCGTAAGACCTCCAATAATTTACGGGGATGTTTCAAGGCCCGAAAAAATGACGGTTGATGAAATAGTTTACGCGCAGTCCCTTACCCAAAAAACCGTTAAAGGAATGCTCACGGGCCCCGTTACCATACTTAACTGGTCTTTTTCTAGAAAAGACATTCCCGGAAAAGAAATAGCGTTCCAGATAGCCCTTGCCATAAAACAGGAGGTTGCAGACCTGGAAAAAGCCGGCATTAAAATTATCCAGATAGACGAAGCCGCTTTCAGGGAAGGCATGCCATTAAAACAGGCAAAGCAAAAACACTACCTTGACTGGGCAGTTAAAGCGTTTAAGCTGACAAATGAGGATGTAAAGCCAAAAACCCAGATTCACACCCACATGTGCTATTCAGAGTTTAATGAAATACTCGGGAGCATACACGCAATGGATGCCGACGTTATTTCAATAGAAGCCTCACGCAGCAGGGGCGAAATTATTGAGGTTTTTGAAAAAATAAACTATGACCAGGGCATAGGGCTGGGGGTTTATGATATACATTCCCCGAGAGTGCCGTCCGTGCGGGAAATCGAATCCGTCATTGACGGGTCGGCCAGGGCAATAGACAGGCGCCTGTTCTGGATAAACCCTGATTGCGGGTTAAAGACCAGGGGATATGAAGAGACAGTCCCGGCCCTGGAGAATATGGTGCTCGCCGCCGGCAGGGCAAGGGAAAAGGCAATGGCAGTGAATAGCTAGTCCCGGGGTCTTTCCGCCGGTATAATAAAACTAAACGTAGACCCCTGCCCGGGCTCGCTTTCCACCCAGATTGCACCGCCGTGCAGTGCCAGGGTTTTCTTTGCCAGGGCCAGCTTAATGCCCGTGCCTCCGTATTTTTTAACTAAAGACCTGTCCGTGCGGCTGTATTCGTCAAACACAAATGACATATCCTCCTCGGAAAGCCCTATGCCGGTATCTGTTACCTGGAACATGAGATATGACCTGTCATTAAAGTTTTGGGGCATTTCCATACCCTGGTTTTTGAGTATTTCAATATCAGGGTGCAGGACTTTTATCCTTACAGAGCCTATTTCCGTGAATTTTACGGCATTTTCCAGCACGCTGGCTAGAACCCGGGAAAGCATGGCTTCATCGGAATAAATATTTTTCCTTACTATGTCATTAAAATCAGTTTCAAATTGCAGTCCTTTTTTTTCCGCATTTTGCCTGATTTTCCCGCATATAAGGTTGAGCGTTTTTACGACGTCAAAAACTTTCGGGCCGGTTTCAACGCTCCCGGCTTCCACGGCTGATAATTCCAGGAGAGTATCAATAATATCCAGGAGGTTATTGGCATTTTTATTTATTATGGCTACGTATTTGGCCTGTTTTTCCGTGAGTTTCCCGCAAACACCGTCAAGCAACCCCTGTGAAAAGCCTATAAGTGAATGCAGCGGGGTTTTAAGGTCACCTGATAGCCCCACGATAAATTTACTTTTGTTATTATTGATTTTTGAGGCTGTTTCATACTCTATAAGCAGTTTTTCGATTACTTTCTGGTTTTTCGTAACATCCCTGAGCG
The DNA here is from genome assembly GCA_028277195.1 of Candidatus Gastranaerophilales bacterium. Taxonomy (GTDB): domain Bacteria; phylum Cyanobacteriota; class Vampirovibrionia; order Gastranaerophilales; family UBA9971; genus JANQGS01. Next base: position 876 of record JANQGS010000065.1, on the reverse strand, counting down.
CGAGCATAATGTTTTCCCGCCCGGGCAATACCTTGCAGGCTACTTCCACAAAAATAGGCTCATCCAGGCTGTTTTTCGAGGAAAGTACCATTATTTTGCCGTGTTTTGCGGCTTCGTTTATTTTTTCTGTTTCAGCGTCAAAAAGTATGGCTATGTTTCTCCCTGCCATTTCCTGGCGGGTGTAGCCGAAAATTTCGCCTGCTTTTTTATTCCAGAGGGTAATATTTTGCAGGCTGTCGATGATTATTACCCCGTCAGGGTAGTAGTCGAGGTTATTGGCGGGCAGGAAATTTTTTATCAGGGATTTTAGTTTCATAAATAAAATAATAGCATGAAATAGTTTAATGTTTATATCGGGGTGTGGCAGGCAATGAACAGGCAGGAACATTTAAACTGAGAAGGGCGGGAATTTTTTGAAAATTTATTAACAGGTAGTCTGAGCTCTATGCCCTTATCCGAAAGAGAAAAAAAGTTAATAGAAATTATTACGGCATTAAGACGGGAATTTGATTTTGATAAAATCAAGAAAACCTTTGTTGAAAGCATAGGCCGCTACCTGAATGCTGATATGGTCTATTTTTTTTCTTATGACCCAATAAGCAAAAAATTGCAGCCGGTGAATGAATTCTCTGAATACCGCAAATCTCCTGAAATCCCTACCCTCATCGGTACAGATATTGAAATATTCGAATTTTTCAAGGAAATGGCAAAAACCAGGGAAATAATTACCATTAGCGAGGAAAAAACGGAATTTATCGAAAAGTACGACCTGGAAGAATCCCCGGAGGAGGCTTTCAGGAAAAAATACGGCGCGGTATCAGCTATATTTGCCTCTATATATTACCAGGGCACCTATATGGGCCTGCTGGATATTGT
>JANQGS010000057.1 GCA_028277195.1 Candidatus Gastranaerophilales bacterium | reverse complement strand
ACACAGGATTTTATTATAATGCCCGGCAATAAACGGCAGTAAAAACAGCCTGTTATTGTCAGCCATTACCCTGAGCAGGTTCAGCGAAACATTGGAGATATTTTCCGCAAATACTTTTTCCAGGACATCCTTCTTATCCTCGGAACTGATTAAAGGGTGCTCAATAAAGTCCTTCAGTTCCCGGTTTGATTCCACTACCTCTTTTAAAAGGTGCAAATCAGTGTTAATCTCATCAAGCAGGCCGTGTTTTTCGCCCAGTTGAATCATCGCATCGGCGTATTTATCTGTAATTATTGATATACCTTCACTCATTTAAATCATCCAGTTTCTCTATAAAACTATTAATATATTTCTGGTGCATCCTCTCATCAATAGCCTGGTTGATTTTTGCCCCGGCCAGTGCAAACGCCTCCTGTGTAACCTCCTCGACTATTTCATTTTCAGCTATTTTTTCTTCATTTTCCAGTGCTACATGAGCTTTTTTCTGCATGGCAGCAGCTTCTTTTTCAGCTTCCTCGACGATTTTATCAGAAATACCTGCTGCAACCTGCTCCCCGTCATCCATTATTTTGAAAACTTCATGCTCCAGGTTTTTAACCTTGGTTTTTGTTACATCAAGGTCATGCTCTTTTAGTTTTTTATCATGCTCAAGTTTCTGAAGGGTTTCAATGATTTCATCACGTTTTTTGTAAACAAATGAGAGCAGGTTAAACTTTCTGAAAAGCCAGATAAACAGGGCAACTACAATTGCAACGTTTATTATGTTTGAAAATAATATTACATCAATTACTTCATTCATTGCGCTCACCTATTGTGACGGTTATATCCTCTTCAAGAACCTTTTTGAATATCTGGTCAGCATAGCTGTCTATTTGCTGCTTAAGGTTTCCAAGACTCTTTGCCTTTTGCTCCCGGATTTTTTTACGGCATTCCAGTAGAAACTCACTTACCTGCTGTTTTTTCTCCTCAAGTATTTTAGCTTTTTCCTGATTCGCCTCAGCCATTACTTCTGCCGTATTTTCAGAAGATTTTTTTCTTGCGGATTGAATTTTTTGGTTATATTCAGAGCTTATTTTTTCTGCGTTTTCTTTAGCTTCACCAGCTTCTTTTTTTAGTTTTTCAATGTAGTGTTTCCTGCGCTCCCTTATTTCTGTTAAAGGCCCGTAAAAAATTTTTTGCATAACAACAGTAAACACAATAAAACTAAGCGCTATAAATATAATAGTGCCGTCAATTTCCAGTAGCGAAGCTTTGCTTTCCCCGCTGTGCGATGCGGGGTGTTCTTGTGTTTGAGCTGTATGTGTTTCGTGATGTTCTGCCATTACTAGTCCTTAGAACAGGTTGAATAAATACTTTGCCAGGAATACCGCAAAAATAGCGTAAATAACAAGTACTTCCATAAATACAATGCCAAATAACAAAAGGTTTCTTGCTTTTCCCTCAACTTCAGGCTGGCGGGCCACAGCGTTAATAGCTGCTGCTGTTGCTATCCCCATGCCAATTCCCGGGCCAACAGCTGCCAGGCCTATCCCGATTATAATTGCGAGTGTTACAAGTGCTTGTGTGTCCATTTATTATCCTCCTTTAACTAACTAATGTTCATGTTGCGGTGCTGTTGCTCCTGCTATATATGATGAAGCAAGGACTGAAAAGATATACGCCTGTATAAATGCTACAAATAACTCAAATAACATCATTGGAACAGGTGCCAGTATTGGTATTAATGAAATCAATATAAGAATAATCAATTCCCCTGCCAGAATATTTCCAAATAGCCTCAAAGAAAGCGATAATGGCCTTGTGAAATCCTCAAGCAGGTTAAAAGGAAACATAAACCACATTGGCTGGAAATAATGGTTAAAGTAACCTAATCCTTTTGAGAATAACCCGGCACCAATGTAATATACAGAAACAACAAGGGCTAAGCCGAGTGTAGTATTTAAATCATTTGTAGGGGAAGCAAGTTCTCCCCTCTCAAGATGGTATAGCCTCCAGGGGAGCTGGCCTTCAAGGTTTGCCATTAAGATAAACAGGAAAAGCGATGCAATTATAGGGACATGCTTTTGGCCGCGCTCACCCATTTCTCCTTTAGCTATGCCTTCTAAAAATCCCATTAACATTTCGGAAAATGTTTGCAACCCGTCAGGTATTATATCCAGCTTGCGTGTAATTACGAACGCCAGCAGAATAGTTACACCCATAGCAAGCCATGCTGTAAACAGGGTATCCATATGGACCTGTAATGGCCCAATATGCTCTATCCAGTGCTCTCCAACCTTAATTGCGTGCAATCTCTCTCTCCTCATAAGGTCTATATCTAGTAAATCATATAATCTGATTTCTGACCAGAATGTAAAATTTTAGAGGACAGGGAATTACAGATAAACTTAAAAGCCCGGTACGGGAGTTACATCGAATTTTTTCTTTTTTTCCTGAATAATCGGCGTCTCATCATTTGACTCAACTTCAATAATCCGGTCCGGCTTTTTAAGAAAATCAATTTTTTGTACTTTATCATCGAGCACGTAAAATGATTTTAAGTAATCAACTTTATTTTGCAGCTCAATATTTTCATAATTTACCTTATTCGCGGCAGAATGAAGTTCCTTAATCCTGCTCTCCTGAGCCACAACCCCCAGGTAGCTCAGCATTGACAAAATTACAACCCCGAGCAGGCAAAAAGCGAGTATTTTATTTGTTTTTAATATAGCCGGTTTTTCATATAACAACTGCCGGGTCGGATGCTCTAAAACATTGCCGTGGGCGTTATTTTTTTTCTGCCGCGCGTAATTTCGCGCTTCTGGCTGAAGGATTTGTTTTTGTTTCTTCATAAGATGGAACTACGGGTTTTTTCGTTAATACCTCAAGGCTCTCAGAACGCTTAAAAATGTTCTTAACCAGCCGGTCTTCCAGGGAATGAAAACTTATTACCACTATTCTAGCATTTTTGCCCAATAAGGGAACTACTTCATTTAGAGTTTTTTCCAAAGTTTCCAGCTCATTATTAACAGCTATGCGCAACCCCTGGAAAACCCTTGTGGCCGGGTGTATTCTCCTGTTTTTCCTGTAAGGGACGGATTTTTTTACAATATCAGCCAGCTCTGTTGTTGTTATGATTTCCTTTATTTTCCTGGCTTCAACAACCCTTCTTGCAATTCTTCCGGAGAATCTTTCTTCCCCGAGTTCCTTAAATATTTTGTACAACTCATCTTCAGTGTATGTATTTATGATTTCCCTTGCATTTATAGGGTTTTCCGGGTCTATCCTCATGTCAAGAGGGGCTTCGTTTGTAAAGCTAAAACCTTTTTCACCCGAAGTAAGCTGGTGGTATGAAACCCCCAGGTCAAAAAGGATACCGCCGTCTATGCCCGTTATATTGAGAGATTTTAGTATTTCGGGAATAGCCGAGTAATTGGACTTTATTGAGGTTATTATTTCTTTACAGGGTTCGAGCCTGGTATTTGCGGCTTTTATGGCGTCAGGGTCCGTATCGAGCATGATAAGCCTGCCTGTGGGGGAAATCCTGCCGGCTATTTCCAATGAATGCCCGCCTCCTCCTGCTGTTGCGTCTATATAGGTTTTATCCCCTTTGCAGTTCAGGAGGTCAACGGCTTCATTGAGCAATACGGTTTTGTGGATAAAGTCGGTCAATTATTTATTTTTCATCCAGGCCGGGTCTTTATCTGAAATAATCGTGCAGTATAATATCATTCCTAAAAAAATTAATACTGATGAAACCAGAAGCACTTCTCTTATAAAAGGAGTTAATTCCATGTTATTCACCTACTCTTTCTATAAACTTTCTTGTTTTATGGTTTATTATAATTACTGTAAAACTTATAAGTATAACTGTAGAATAGACTAAAAATGATTTTGTGCTATTTATTTTATCATACTCGAATTGCTAATTAAGCAATTCATAAATTTCCTTAAAATCACCCGCCCACCCTACCCAGGAGGTGTGTGAAGGGCTCTGC
>JANQGS010000015.1 GCA_028277195.1 Candidatus Gastranaerophilales bacterium | reverse complement strand
AAAAGCACCTTTGATAGTAATAAGCGGGGCTCCAGGGCTTTGTGAATATGACAATGATTACCTTTTGCACCATTCAATAAAGGATTGTAATTCCCAGCTCAATATGTTCAAAGAGGTAACGGTCTCCCAGGCAAGGCTGAGTGACCCGCATAACGCGCCTTTTGAGATTGACCGGGTGATAAAGGACTGCCTTGACCATAAAAGGCCGGTTTATATCGAACTTCCGCGTGATATGGTAAATGCAAAATGCCTTATCCCGAAAAAGAACCGGGAAACCTCCTGTGCAGCAAATCCTGCTGTTATAAAAGAAGCCCTGGCAGAAACCTCCCAAATAACTAAAGCCGCAAAAAATCCCGTGATACTGGGCGGAGTAGAAATAAGACGATACGGGCTGGAAAAAGAGTTTACAGAACTGCTTGAAAAAACAGGCTATCCCTATGTAACAACAATCCTCGGCAAATCCATCATAGACGAGTCGCACCCGCAGTTTGCCGGGGTATACATGGGCAAAATGGGCGACCCTAAAGTTAAAGACCTAATAGAAAACAGCGATTGTATTATCATACTGGGCGCACTTATGACTGATACAAACCTGGGCAGCGCGCAGCTTGATATTTCAAGGACAATATACGCCACAGCGGACCAGTTGTGCATAAAACATCATTACTACAAAAATATCAGCCTGAAAGACTACATAACCGGCCTGGCAGGACTTCTGGCAAATCATAAAAAGAACATTCCGATAAACAGTGATAAAGTCGAGGAATACGTACCTGACAATAATGCAAATATAAGCATAACCAGGTTTTTCGAAAGGCTTAACAGTTTTATTCCCGAGAATTCACTTGTTATCTGCGATGTAGGGGATAGCCTGTTTGGCTCAATAGATTTAAAAATCCCAAAAAACTCAAGTTATTTAGGTCCGGCATATTATACGTCAATGGGATATGCAGTACCTGCAAGCCTTGGGGCACAGATAGCGATTCCGGGCAGCAGGCCCATAGTTATTGTGGGAGACGGGGCTTTCCAGATGACCGGAATGGAACTGTCTGCTATAGCAAAACTAAACCTTAACCCGATAATTTTTGTGATTAACAATAAAGGCTATACAACCCAGCGCTACTTAAAAGACGGGCCATACAATGACCTGCATAACTGGAATTATCATTGCATGCCAGAGTTAATCGGGGCCGGAACGGGGCTGGAAGTTAAAACGGAACAGGAGCTGGAAACTGCTCTTGAGGCTGCCGGGAAAAATACTCAAAGTTATACTGTAATTAACGTTCATTTTGATAAATTTGACAGGTCAAAAACCCTCCACAGGCTAACCAGCCTTTTTAAAAAAAGGGTTTAAAACAAAAATTTTAATATATTCCTGCTTAAGCGGCTTTATAGAACTCCCTTATTTCCCTGGGAAGCATTAAGGCTATATCAGAGCTTTCGCCTTCGCTTATTTGTTCTTTCAGTGTATGAAAAACAGCTTTTGTTATCGCTTCAGAGTGCAGGGGCAGGTTTTCTCTTTTTATTTCATTATCAACAAGGCTCATAAGCTCGATTAAGTGCCTGTATTTCAACCTTTTCCCTGACAACCGGAAAAAATTGGTTATCCAGACCCGGTTATTCCATATTCTTTTCAGTTCATGTGAAAGCTGGGCCGCAACATCCGATTGTTCTTCCTCTGTAAGCCGGTAGCTAAGTATGCTAAGCACTATTTGCACACCTCTTTCAGCAGCATCCCGGTCTTCAATATTTGCCAGTTCCATTACCCTTTTTATAAATGAATTTTTATCCATATTATATTCCCTCTCTGTAAAATTACTACTTTTTAGTATAGTAACCTACCGCTTGCCTGTTCATTCTACAAAAGAGGAATATTTTTTACACTTTAAGGGTCATTTACTGTAACAACCTAGTGCCGCATAGCAGAAAAAAGTAATCAGAAAAATCAAGCATTTAAATTATGCCAAAATATAGAAAACCATCTAATCTTAATAACAAAGGGGATTAGGAGGAATAAAATGGCAAAACTATGGCCTGCATAGGGATTGACTCAAAGAGCACTTATCTGATATTCTGCTGACAGATACGGTAGGGTTTATCCAGAGACTGCCGACCTCGCTGGTTAAAGCGTTCAGGTCAACCCTTGAAGAAGTCGTACAGGCTGACGTTATATTGCACGTCATTGACCCCAATCATCCGGCGTGTTTTGAGCATATTGACACGGTTTACGATATCCTGACTGAGCTTGATGCTTACAAAAAGCCGATAATCACTGTTATTAACAAGGTTGACCTACTTAAAGACGAAAAAATTCTTGATGAACTGCTCGAAAAAGTGCCAAATCCTGTGAAGGTCTCGGCCTTGAAAAGGCAAGGATTCGGAGGCTTGTTAAGCAAAATTCAGAACCTTCTCCAGCGAAATCCTCTTTAGCTGCTTGTCCACAGATGCGACCTTGACCTTAAGCGTGTCGCCTACTGAAACAACGTCATATGGGTTGGAAACAAACTTATCGCTGAGCTTGGATATATGTACAAGCCCATCCTGGTGCACGCCAATATCAACAAACGCCCCGAAGTTGGTAACGTTTGTGACAACACCTTCCAGTATCATACCTTCTTTTAAGTCGCCGATTTCATTGATATCCGAGCGGAATTCCATACTGAAGAACTCTTTTCTTGGGTCAAGTCCGGGCTTTTTAAGCTCTGAAATTATATCCTGCAATGTCGGCAAGCCTGTTTGGGCAGTTACATAGTTATCAGGCTTAATTTTTGATATTAAGTCCTCGTTACCTATAAGCTCATTAATTTTTACGTCAAGGTCTTTGGCCATTTTAATTACTATAGGATAGCTTTCAGGGTGTATTGCGGAGTTATCAAGATAGATATCCCCGTTTCTTATTCTTAAGAACCCGGCACACTGCTCGAAAGCCTTATTGCCCAGCTTCGCAACTTCTAAAAGCTGCTTCCTGTTTTTAAATTTTCCATTGTCTTTCCTGAACTGCACAATATTATTTGCCAGCGCCGGGCCAATCCCTGAAACATGCGATAAAATCTCTGCTGATGCTGTGTTAAGCTCTACCCCAACATAGTTAACCGCGGATTCAACAGTCAAATCAAGCGACTTTTTCAACTGTGTCTGGTTTACATCGTGCTGGTATTGTCCTACGCCTATTGATTTCGGGTCAATTTTAACCAGCTCTGCTAACGGGTCTTGTAGCCTTCGGCCTATGCTTATAGCTCCCCTTACTGTTACGTCAAGCTCGGGGAATTCCTTAATCGCAACATCTGACGCTGAGTACACCGATGCCCCAGCCTCGCTCACCACTATAGATTTAACATTTAGTTTGTTGTTTTTTATCAACTGGTTAATAAATATGCCGGTTTCCTTTGAGGCTGTACCGTTGCCGATTGATATCAGCTCTATATTATGTTTTTTAATGAAATCCAGAATTATGGATTGAGCTTCTGTTTTTTTGTTCTGCGGTTCGTGTGGGAATATTGGCTTGTATTCAATAAAATTGCCGTTTTTATTTATAACTGCAACCTTACACCCCGTCCTGAACCCCGGGTCAATCGCCAGAATCATCTTATCCCCGGCAGGAGGCGACAGCAGCAGGTTCTTAAGGTTTTTGGAAAATACGTTTATCGCCTCTTTTTCAGCTTCTTCAATTTTAAGATTCAGCACCTCTGTTTCTATAGAGGGGAATATCAGCCTCCTGAAACTGTCGTCTATTGCGTCTAAAAGGTCTTCATAGAAAATATAGGTTTTGTCGGTTTTTATTATCTTGCCGTCGATAAAGGTCAGGGCTTTATCCTCATCAACCTCAATTTTGCAGCTCAGCACTTTTTCTTTTTCGCCGCGCTGCATAGCAAGAATGCGGTGAGATGGTGATTTTTTCACAGGTTCTGAGAAATCATAGTATGTTTCATATTTTGTTTTCTGGGTTTTAAATTCTTTTTTTACTTTGGAGACAATTTTGCCTTCGTTGTAAGCCATTTTTCGCAAATAGCCCCTGATGTCAGCCCTGTCTGAGATTTTTTCGGCAATAATATCTTTAGCGCCTGACAGGTCGTCTTTGTTAGGGCTTGTGCCTTTATAGGGCTGCTGGGAAAGTATTAAATCAGCCAGCGGCTCGAGTCCTTTTTCCTTTGCAATAGTCGCCCTTGTGCGCTTTTTAGGTTTATACGGCAGGTAAATATCTTCCAGCTTTTGTTTTTCAGTGCAGGATAATATTTCTTTTTCCAGCACAGGCGTTAATTTGCCTTGTTCTTTAATAGTCTGCAGGACTGTCTGTTTCCTTTTTTCAAGTTCTGTATAGTATTCAAAGCGCTCTTTTATGTTTTTTATCTGCGTTTCATCAAGGTTACCGGTCTTTTCTTTCCTGTACCTTGCGATAAAGGGTATTGTGGCGTCATCTTTTAGCAGTTGGATAGTGTTTTCAACTGAGTTTTCGTTTATTTCCAGCTCTTTGGCTATTAAATTGTTTAAATTATTCAAGTTCAAGCTCCTGTTATCAATTATAGTTTCTCATAAAATTTTAAACGCCAATACACTTGACAAGTTAACTATTTATTGATAAACTAATAAATAATTGACAGGTTAATTATTTAAAAGGAGTTGTATATGAAGCAAAAACAGATTGAAAGCTGGCTTAGTCAAGGAATTATCAGCCAGGACCAGGCTGATAAAATGCTTTTAGATTTAGAAAGCCAAAAAGAGCAAACTCGCAGAAAAAGATTTCTGGCAACTATTTATACAATAGGTTCTTTACTTGTAGGTATTGGCGTTATACTGTTCATTGCTGCAAATAACTGGATTTTAGAGCTGTTTTCATCAGACTTGCTAAAAATATGCGCACTGGCTGGCTTGACAATAGGGTCATATTATTCAGGATACTTTCTAAAATATGAAAAGCAGATGCCAAGAGTTGGGGCTGCATTAATCTTTCTTTCTGCTCTGCTGATTGGAGGTACATATTGTCTCATCGGGCAAATATATAATGTGCAGGCAAATAGCAGCGGCCTGGTCCTTATGTGGCTGCTGAGCATTTTGCCTCTTGTTTATATTCATAAGTCGGTTTCTGTAGGAGTTTTAAGTTCAATACTCTTTACCTTATGGAATATCTTATTTTTCTGGGTTGAAGACCATTCTGCTTATAGATGTGAAATAGTTCTTCTTATGATTTCCGGGTTATTTCTCTTTAATTTAGGAAGCCTGCACCAGTTTTCTGAGAAACTTCTATCAATAGGCAGGGTTTACAGGTTATCTGGTCTGCTTTTGACTATGGGCAATCTCTATGTATTTACTTTCTTCTCCTTTAATGAATGGGGATATTACTATGATTTCAAAGTAGCTCTTGACCCTGTATTTTTAACTTTCTTGATATTAACAGTTATTTTTTCACTTTTAATGCACTACCATAACCCGCAAAAATCAGATTCCAGCCATATAGAATCAATCATAAGTCTTGTGATAGGAATAGTTGCCATTGCCTGGATGTTTTCAGGTGGCGCAAATCCATACTATCTGACTGCTTTATCTAACATTGTTTATGTTGCGGTTCTATCGTGCTTATACTACTTCGGTTATAAAAGAGAAGACCTCAAATTAGTTAATATCTCAACTTTTTTCCTTACGATATTCCTGCTGGCCAGGTATTTTGAGTACTCCTGGGAGTTCCTGCCAAAGTCGTTGTTCTTTGTAATTGGCGGTTTAACCCTTCTTGGCGGTGGGATATACATTGAGAAGAAAAAGGGCGAAATTAAAGTAAAATTAGCTGAAAAAAACTAAGGAGAATAATTATGAAAAAATA
>JANQGS010000217.1 GCA_028277195.1 Candidatus Gastranaerophilales bacterium | reverse complement strand
TTTTAAACCCATTGCAGTAAGTATACCCACCGCAATCATTAGCATTAACTGCCCCCTGACATAACCCCCGACCTTTTTGGAGATTGTTCCTGTTATATGCCTTGCCTGGTCCCTGTACCGGGGGGGAAACATTCCCAAATACCCCTTTTTGAGCACGTCCTTATCAAGCAGCATAAAGAGCACTATAACCGCCAGCGTAAAAGCGCCCGCAATTCCCGCAAAAATGTTCATGGTAAAGCCGATTGACTTTTCCAGTATATCCTGGCCAAATTTTGAGATATTGGAGATTACCTCGGAATAATCAGGCATAAAACCCCTGCTCTCGGCAAATATTTCAAAATCATATATAATCTGGGTAATTTGAGTCCAGTAGCCCGGGAATTTTTTTATGAATTCCTGCGACTGGGAAACAATTACGCTAACAAACGGGAATAAAAGGGTAAGCAATATTATTATTCCCGCAAGGTATATAAAAACCACCACTATTCCCCGGGGAATTTTTTTGCTCATCCAGTCAACAGAAGGGAAAAGCGCGCTCGCTATAACAAATGAGGCAAATAAAAGAAGCAGCACATCCTTTACCTGGAAAATAAAAAGGATTGCAAGTATTAATGCCAGGAAAGTAATTAAACTCGAGGCAGAGATGTATATTCTTGAGTTATTCATAAAAAAACCTACTCTTCATTGGTTTTTAAAACATCAATACTAATCCCCTGGTCATTAAGTGATTTCAGGAAATTTTCCGCCGCCTTTCTCTGGATATCCTGCGGAACTATCCTCAAGAGCTCCACAGCCCTTGACAAAACAGGGTCATGGTCATACCAGCGGTTGCCGTTAACATGTTTTACCCTTTCATAAAATGACTCAACAGCGTCCTTGCCGACCTGCGATTCTATTTTGTCAAGAAAAACCCGGGCCTGCTCCCTTAAGTCATCCTTAAAATTGCGGAGCAACTCCATTACTTCTACCAGAAGTGGGTCATGGTCATACCAGCGCTTGTATTTTACCATTTGGGCCAACCTTTAATAAAAATTCTCATCCGTATTAATAATTTTAACATCAAGATTGTTTTCTTCGCTATCAATTCTTTTAATATTAGCACCTAATTCAGAGAATTTTTCAACGATTTTTTCATACCCCCTGTCAATGTGGTAAATATCGCTAATTTGAGAGGCCCCGTTGGCGCATAAGCCCGCAACTATTAAAGAAGCCCCGGCCCGCAGGTCGCTGGATATTACCTGTGCGCCTGTGAGTTGTTTCACCCCTTTTATAATTGCCTTGTTTGACTCTTGCTGTACGTTTGCCCCCATTCTCCTGAGCTCGCCCAGTTGCCTGAACCTGTTTTCGTAGATACTTTCGGTGATAATGCTAATACCTTCAGCTATGACAAGCGCTGAAATAAACGGGGATTGCAGGTCGGTAGGAAAGCCCGGGTATGGCTGGGTAACGATATTTGCGGAATTTAACCGGCCCGAGCAGGACACTTCAATGCTAAAGGGGTCGAGTACCGTTACTTTACCGCCCATTTCAAATATTTTGCTTGTCACGGCGCTTAAGTGATTCGGGAAGATATTCCTGATGACAGCCTTACCCCTGGTTGCAGCCACGGCGGCTATATATGTGCCGGCTTCTATCCTGTCCGGTATTGTGGTATATGTAACGGGTTTGAGGTTTTTGAGTTTTACGCCGTTAATTATGATTTCAGAAGACCCTGCACCGTTAACATCAGCGCCCATTGCGTTAAGGAAGTTTGCCAGGTCCGTTATTTCGGGTTCCTGGGCGGCGTTGCTGATTATTGTAGAGCCTTCGGCCAGAATTGCCGCGAGCATGATATTTTCTGTAGCGCCGACGCTTGGCCTGTCCAGGTAAATTTTTGCGCCTGTCAGCTTTTTTGTTTTTGCTATAACATAGCCGCCTTCTATTCTTACCTGTGCTCCCAGGGACTCAAGTCCCTTTATGTGCAGGTCAATCCTTCTTTCCCCTATTGAGCACCCTCCGGGAAGCGCCACTTTAGCCTCGTGGAATCTTCCCAGCAATGCGCCCAGCACTACAAAAGAAGCCCTCATCTTGCTTACAAAGTCATAGTGGGCTTCTATATTGTTTATATTGGACGCGTTAATTAATATTTTCTTATCTTTTATATTATACTCAACCTCAGCCCCCAGTGTTTGCAGCAATTGCGTCATGGTGACCACGTCGGTGAGTTCGGGTATGTTATGCAGTTCGGTGTTTCCGTCCAGCAAGAGAGAGGCGGCCATTAACTTTAATGCGGCATTTTTAGCACCGCTTATGGTTACTTCCCCCTTTAACCTGTTTCCACCCTCTAAAACTATCTTATGGTTCAAGGATTTTCCCTCCTGAATAAATTTTCACTCAATAGCCGGTTCTATACTAAAATGAGTTTGAATTTCGGAAAACCGGCAAAGCCGGATTTTCCAAAATCCATCGCTCCTGCTTCGCCATACCGCTCCAGGCGTTAGCAGTTA
>JANQGS010000140.1 GCA_028277195.1 Candidatus Gastranaerophilales bacterium | reverse complement strand
AAAAAAGAAATCCGGAAATAAAAATTTTTTTCGAAAGCGCAATGCGTAAGCAGAGAGCGTTTTTTAGGAAAATCCGGCTTTGCCGGTTTTCCTAAAAATAAACTCATTTCACTATAACTCTCCGGCGGGAATTAGTTTATAAGTTTTTATGTTTCTTATTTTTATTTTAACATAGTTTTGAATATTTTCACACCCTTTTTTGCGGGGCTCGTCCGGGCTAATATCCCAGACAATAAGGCAAAGGGCATTTTTATCCTGCAAAAAACCTTCAGGTAAGTAAAAAGCATCCTGCTTACTCTTGTTTTTCCAATACCTGCCTGTTAAGTTTCCGTTTAAGTATATATCAGCCTTTTCATAAGGGAAACCGGACATATCAAGCACCAACGGATTATATATATCACTGTTGTTTTCAAGCTCAAAACCTGAATGCAACGACATAATAAAGGAATTATCAGCCTCCGGTTCTATATTTTCGGGTTTTTCAATGACCCAGTCCTCTATAATAGGGGTTAATCCTCCCCGCAACTGCCATTTAATATCTTTTTGCGGGAAAGTCCCGAAGGAAATAATACCCCTGGTGTTATTCAAATCGTTCTGGAATCCCCTGTCAAAGCCCAGGTTCTGCACTAATACCGTTAATTCGTTTATCAGGCCCTTTTCGCTAAAGTGCTTTTTATCAATATTAAACGTTACGGTCTCGGGGATTTCAGAGCCCTCAACGCACTTTGTGCAGTCGTGGTAAAAAATTTGCTTTCCGTTCAGGTAAACGGCGTAACAGTGCTTTGCGCTGATTTCCATGCTGTTAAAATGCCCGTGAAAAGAACCTTTATACCAGATGTAATCTTCATATACCCTGTTTGATATGCAATCCGGCTTGCCTTCTTCGGGATAGTCCCAGCCGGAATAGTCATACATCATATCTATTTCCGGTCCCGCATTAAAACATTGCCACTGCCGCAATTCAGGCGGGTTAACTTCCTCATTGCAGGACACGGCAGCCTTTTTAAGGTTGTCTGTTAAAAAGTCAGCCCCGATTGCTATTTTATTATCTGCAATCCAGGTTTTATCCGCGGTATGTTCCTTTAAAAACAAAAACTCGGTATTGCCAAACCTTCGCCTTGACAGGTCTTCAACATCATCCCCTTTTATAACGACCCGGTTTTGGCCTTCAGTTATTTTCAGCTCATTGTTTTTTTCTATGAGCATTAAAATCGTTTCCCTGTTTGCTTCCTCAACCCGGCCAAAAATTGACATGCCCGAGAAATCTATTTTACAGCCCTTTAATTGCAGGTTAACGGGCAATATTTTCATATCAAAAGGCTTAACGATTAATTTATGCTCGTCCCAGAGGTTGAATTTGCGGGCTTCTTTGTTTAAGTTCCTTATGAACAGCCATTTACAGCCATTTATGCCGTCCCTTCTGAGTTTTGCAAATACATTTTCTTCCTCAATCTCAATGGTATCCGGCTCGCTCATGGCAAGGTTAAAGGCATTTAAAAAGTAGTTAATCTCTTTTGCCTTATAGTAATTGCCCCTTGGAATGCCGATTTCCGAGACCGGGGCGGCAAAATCATAGGAAGAATAAACCTCACAACTGGCAAGCCTGTCCCAGGAAGTGCCTCCGCAGCCCATATAGTGGTTGAACATTGTTATGCCCTGGGAAAGCGCTGTTTTTGTGACAATGTTTAAGTGCTCCCTGCCCAGGAGCCTTCTTATATGGCGATATCCCGGGCCGTTCCACCTGTCATACCAGCCCGCCTGCAATTCCGCCACAAAAAGCGGGGCATTTTCGCTTGCGTCGCCGAGGTTCTCTTCCGAGTGGTCCAGAACCCCGAATGAATCGGGAAAATCCCGCCAGTCATAGAGCATGTTTATTGCGGGGTAGGTGTCAAAGGC
This sequence comes from Candidatus Gastranaerophilales bacterium, assembly GCA_028277195.1. Lineage (GTDB taxonomy): Bacteria > Cyanobacteriota > Vampirovibrionia > Gastranaerophilales > UBA9971 > JANQGS01. The sequence continues at coordinate 3,987 of JANQGS010000140.1, read as the reverse complement.
GTAAATGTTAACAATATCAGAGTATAAACCCACGCAGAGCACGTCATTATGAAAAATAGGGGCTTTTATACCCATAGAACGGGCCATGTCGTATAATTCCTGTATATAATCAGGCTCTGCCTCATTTGTAAAGTATTCGTTCTCTATTTGAAAGGCTATGATGTTATGATACTCGTTTAATACGGGTATTATCCTGGAATACCATTCCCTGAGGTATTTCATGTAAATCCCGGAATAAACAAAATCCCCGCCCTGCCTGTTTCTTATCTTTATATCCGGCAGGTGCAAAAGCCATTCAGGCAGGCCACCCAGGGAAACCTCCGCATTTATATACGGACCGGGCCTGGCTATAACGTATAAACCCATTTCCGCCGCTATGTCGAGCAGGGCGCGAATGTCTTTTATGCCTGTAAAATCGTACACTCCCGGCGCTTTTGAATGATAGCCCCAGCAGAAATAGATATCTACGGTATTATAACCGCATGCTTTGAGTTTACTGAGCCTGTCACGCCACATTCCATGGCCGGGCAGCCTGAAGTAATGAATGGCGGCGCTTTTTATTACCACTCTTTTAGTGTCTATTATTAGCGAATGTTTGTCGTAATCTAGTAACATATATTGTACATAAGCCGAATTTTATAATTTTATAACCAAACGGCTTCTAAAAAAGTATATATAATATCGGCCTTTTTTAAAACCCTCTTTAATCATCACAACCTATATTATAAAAGGAATGCTGAAATATTAATTTTTCCTTTAGAATCCAAAAAAGCCCGCAAATTACTGGTATAAATATATTTAGAATTGTGTTTATTAAAATGAGGGAATAATTAAATGGCAAAAACAATAGGTATTGACCTTGGGACAACAAATTCGGTTGTGGCGGTAATGGAGGGGGGCAAACCTACCGTAATAGCAAACGCTGAAGGCAGCCGGACAACACCTTCAATAGTAGGATTTTCAAAAACAGGGGAAAGGCTCGTCGGCCAGCTGGCAAAAAGACAGGCAATCCTTAACCCGGAAAGAACCGTATTAAGTATTAAACGTGAAATGGGCACTGACCATAAAGTAACAATCGACGGAAAGGACTACACACCACAGGAAATCAGCGCAATGATACTGAGAAAGCTCGCTGATGATGCCTCCAAGTACCTCGGGGAAAAGGTTACGTCCGCGGTAATTACCGTACCGGCATATTTTAACGACAGCCAGAGACAGGCGACAAAAGACGCGGGGAAAATTGCCGGGCTTGATGTATTGAGAATAGTTAACGAGCCTACAGCAGCCTCGCTTGCTTACGGGCTTGACAAGAAATCCAATGAAAAAGTGCTTGTGTTTGACCTTGGAGGCGGTACTTTTGACGTAAGTATCCTCGAAGTCGGCGACGGTGTGTTTGAAGTTCTCTCAACAAGCGGTGATACCCGGCTTGGTGGCGATGATTTTGACGATAAGGTGATGGAATACCTCTGTGATGAGTTTAAAAAACAGGAAGGGATTGATTTAAGGGCAGATAAACAGGCAATGCAGCGGCTTAAGGAAGCCGCGGAAAAAGCAAAGTGCGAGCTGTCCTCGGTTTATGAAACAAATATTAACCTGCCCTTTATCACCGCAGACGCAAATGGCCCCAAGCACTTTGATATAACCCTTACAAGGGCAAAATTTGAAGACCTTTCATATGATTTGCTCGAAAGGTGCAAAACCCCGGTACAGCAAGCAATAAAAGATGCGAACCTTACGGCGGAGCAGATTGACGAAATCGTCCTGGTAGGCGGCTCAACCAGAACCCCCGCTGTCCAGAAACTTGTAAAGGACCTGACCGGAAAAGAGCCGAACCAGACAGTAAACCCTGATGAGGTAGTGGCTATAGGCGCAGCAATCCAGGCGGGAGTCCTTGGCGGCGAAATTAAGGACATTGTACTGCTTGACGTAACCCCGCTTACCCTGGGAATTGAAACGCTGGGAGGGGTCATGACTCCCCTGGTCCCCAGGAATACCACTATCCCGGTGAGCAAAAGCCAGGTCTTCTCAACGGCGGACGATAACCAGACCGCTGTTGATATACATGTATTGCAGGGTGAAAGGCAAATGTCCAGGGATAACAAATCACTCGGCATGTTCAGGCTCGACGGCATCCCCCCGGCTCCGAGGGGTCTCCCGCAAGTCGAGGTCGCTTTTGACATTGACGCAAACGGCATTGTAAACGTTAGCGCAAAAGACAAGGCAACAAACAAGGAGCAGAAAATTACCATTACCAGCACCACAAACCTCTCAAAGGATGAAGTGGACAAAATGGTTAAAGAAGCTGAATCCCACGCTGAAGAGGACGCAAAAAGAAAAGAGGAAGTGGAAATCAGGAATAACGCAAACAGCCTGGTACACGCCTCAGAGCGCCTCCTAAAAGACCTTGAGGAAAAAATATCCGAAGAAAACAAAAATAAGCTCACTGAACAAAAAGACGAGCTTGACAGGGCGCTAAAGGAAAATGCCGAAATAGAAAAAATAAAATCAATTTCAGATGAGCTCCAGCAGACAATGTTCAACATATCATCAGCAGCATACCAGCAGGCGGGCGCTGAACAGCCCCAGGCCGAAGAAGCCGGAACAGCCGGAAAAGAGGGTGAGCAGGAAGCGGAAAAGCCTTCTGATGAAGACGTAATTGATGCTGAATACTCTAAGTAGGGCTAATCCGTAGCTACCCACAGGGCATACCGCAGCAACCTGCCGGTAAAAGCGGCAATAATACCGAAAAAAACATCATAAAATATTTGCATGCCGCTCAACTGCAATACCCAGCCCAGGATAGCATAAACTGATTCCCGCTCTAAAAGAAGCACCGCCCCCAGGTAAATTATGCCGATTATATGAATTGCAATGACTCCGAAAATAGCGGCTTTCATAATATTTAACCGATTCGGGCTCTTCTCTAAAAGTTTCCCTGTTACAAATATTCCGGCGAAAAACCCCATAATATAGCCGAACCTTATTTTGAAAAGATAATCTATGCCGCCGCCCGAGGCAAATACGGGAAACCCCGCAAGGCCGGTCACCACATATAATAATATTGCTATCATGCCTGTTTTTGCGCCCAGCATGGAAGCTATCATTATTACTACGGGTATTTGGGGTATATAGTTTAAAACCCTGGTTATCCGGTCAATAGAGTTTGAGTGGGAAAAAAACTCAATAGTATCAGAAAACGCCTCTTCCGGTATGGTAATTATTATAAGCTGGATAGGGGTAAATGTGGCTATTACCATTAAAAATGCGCAAAAAATTACTATCAGGGCAACCCCTGCCCCAAATTTCGGGAAAATTCGCGATGAACCGGTATGTTTAATTTTTTTAATGATTCTTTGCTGCATTTGTTCCTTTTTTCATTTTCTTAAACTCGTCCTTAAAAGAGGAACTCCAGATATTTTCAGTCCACATTATAAGAGCGTCTTCATCATTGTCCTGGTAGTACTTTCTCCTTAATCCCAGGCTCTTAAAATTGTATTTATAATACATATTCTGTGCCGCAATGTTGCTGGCCCTGACTTCAAGTGTAAACCATTTTGCGTTTTTCTCGTAGCCTGTTTCAATCATCTCCTGCAATAACTTTTCCCCGAGTCCCTGCCTGCGATATTTAGGATGCACTGCTATGGTGGTAATATGCGCCTCGTCAAATATTAGCCAGAAACCGGCATAACCGATTATATCGCCTTTTTCGTTTTCAGCCGCAAAATAATTACCGAACTCACTGCGGATTTCTGATATAAACGACTCAAAAGGCCAGAAAAACTCACCATAAGAAACAGATTCTATTTTCATAATCTGTTCTATGTCGTTTGCGTGCATTTTTCTGATTTTAATACTGGTCATATAAGCTAATTATAATATATTGTAAAATTTTACCTGAGTTGCTAATTAACCGTAAATTTATTCAAAATCCCCACCCGCCCGCCCTGGAGGAGATTAAAGGGCTTCGCCCTTTAATAATTTCTATAT
>JANQGS010000008.1 GCA_028277195.1 Candidatus Gastranaerophilales bacterium | reverse complement strand
TTTTCATAAAATTTTACATTAGTTAAATGATTATATATATTTTAAACTAAATTATTATTTTTATGTTAAAAGAAAATTTTTATAAAGGAAAAATTTATGAATTTTCAACAGGCAATAGAATCAGCATTTAAAAATTACTTTAAATTTGAAGGAAGAGCATCACGCTCTGAGTTCTGGTTGTTTAATCTTTTTTTATTTCTGGTTAACCTTGTTTTTAATGTTTTATATGAGATTTTTAATTCATTAGAGTCTGGTATTTTAATGTTATTAATCTCTTTATTAAGTATAGGCTGGCTTCTTTTTATATTAATACCATCATTTTCAATAACCATAAGAAGACTTCACGATACAAACAGGACAGGTTGGTGGATTTTAATAACTATAACGATTATAGGTATTATTCCATATTTTATCTTCCTTATTTTAAAGGGAACAGAAGGAGAAAACAGATTTGGCCCTGACCCGCTTGGTTAAGATTTAAGATAAAAAAAATAAAAAAACAGGAGCTTAAAAACCCCTGTTTTTTTATTTTTTAAAGTATTTAATAAGCAGCGCCTTTTTCCATTTTGTATCCTGAAGATGCTGAAATTAAATGGAAAACGGCTGAAATACCAACAAGCGCATAAACTATTCTTGTTAATGCAGACATTTCACCGAATAAAAATGCTACCAGGTCAAATGCAAAAAATCCGATAAGTCCCCAGTTTAAAGCGCCTATGATAATCAGGGCGTATGATATAGCTAGCAAGTTTTTCATGGCTTAAGCCTCCTTATTACAAATTATTCTTTTTATTAATATAAATATAAAGATATTTTATGTTTAATTAAATGTACTAACTGTTAATTTAGTATAATTTTAAATTAACCACACTTACTATACCAACGAGTTAGTTTCCGTTAAACCAGGCAAAGCCCGACATAGAAGAACACCGGTTTTTATGTCATTAGGGCCAAAACTTAGCCAATAGGTTTGCTATCTAAAAAAGGTTAAACCCTATATACACAAGGTAAAAAAGGTAAAAAAGTCCCCCGCCCAGCAGCGCCGAGGGTTTTAAAACACCCCTGTTCGCCACTATGCTCATATACACAACGGCCACTGAGAGGAAAACCACTATAATATTTACCCATGCGTCACTATCCAGTATCCACGGGGTCAGTGCTATGCCTACCGCGGTTGGTATGCAGCTCTGAAACACCATAGCTCCGGTTATGTTGCCCATAGCAAGGGTGTCCTTCCTGTTTTTTATCCATATGATACTGTTGAACTTCTCGGGCAATTCGGTGGCTATGGGCGCTATTATAAGGCTCAGGATAAGGGGGTTTATCCGGAAGGTCTCGGACAGGAATTTTATTTGCTCCACAAACACGTGGGCAAGAACAATAATAGCCCCCAGTGCAAGCAAAAACTGAAATATAATTGCGGGCAGCCTGAATTTTCCCGGCAGTTTTACAAAATTGCTCATATACAGGTCTTGCAGCTCTTCATGCCCGCCTTCGGGTATTTTACTCGCTGTGCGGATTGTTTTCACTACATAAACAAGGTAAACAACCAGCAATAAGACCGCTATAGCATATTTAACAGGTTTAAAGGGTATAAATGAGCTTAAAACGGAAATTGAGTAGGCAAGCGCGAAATAATGCAGGTCCCTGAACATAATTATTGTATTTATGGGCATGTCAGTGCTTCTTTTGCCCAGTTTTGTATAGTAAATAACAGCAGCGCCCGCTATAAAAAACGCAAGCGTGCCGAGCAGGAACGGCGCTCCTAAAATTGCCCCTATGCCTATTTCCTCGCTGGCGTGGATGTCTGTTTGGGTTATATATGCCCCTATAATGGCGACGAGGGGGATAAGCGTTTCAGGCAGTGCAGTGCCTACAGCCGCTAAAACACTCCCAACCGCCCCTTCTGAGAGGTTTAGCTCCTCTCCCAGGTGCTCAACCGCATTAGTAAAGACTATACACGTCAATACTATGAGTATCAGTACAGTAAGTATCTGGATTGTTGAAAGAAATATTTCCAATCTGTTGTCCTTGATTAAATTTTTCTAATATTCTAATATAAAATAACCGTTTGATAAAATTGTTAAGAAATGAATATACTCGAGAAAATAGTAAGTGAAATAAAAAAAGCGCAAAGAATAGTGATTTTTCACCATGTAGCACCTGACGGGGACTCGCTGGGCTCGGCAATCGCTCTCAGGGAGATACTGGAACAGCTTGAAAACATTGAAGTAGCCGATAATATAATCACAAGTTACGTGCCTGAGATATATAAATTCCTGCCTGATACAGATAAACTAAAAAGGTTAAATGACCCTTCGCTTTACGGGTCGTATGATATTGGGATTGCGGTTGACTGCGCAAGCAGGGAAAGGCTCGGGGACGCGGCCGAATTGTTCAACAATTCAAAGCTGACCGTTTCAATAGACCACCATATAAGCAATCCCGGGTTTGCGGACATTGACTATATTGACACGTCAGTATCCTCGACCGGGGAGCTTGTTTTCAGGCTGGTAGGGCCGGCGGGGGTTCAATTTACCCCAAAAATGGCTACAGGGCTCTATACCGCCATACTTACCGATACCGGAGGCTTTAAATTCGACAATACAAAACCTGAAACCCTTCGTATCTGCGCAAAATTAATAGAAGAAGGCGCTAACCCGGTTGAAATATATAAAAACTGCTATGAATTCAAACCTTTAGCAATGGTAAAGCTCCAGGCAAAAGTTATTAACGATGCCGTGCTGGCTGAGAACAACAAAATAATATACGGGGTAATAACAAGGGACCTGCTTGACCAGTCAGAAGCCACGGACGACTACATTGACGGCATAACGGAAGCCATGCGCCAGATTAAGGAGGTTGAGGTTGCGCTTGTGTTTAAGGAAACGCTGAAAAAGACGACCAGGGTGAGCTTAAGGAGCAACGGGCTTGATGTCTGCAAAATAGCGGGATTTTTTGGCGGAGGCGGGCATAAGCTGGCGTCAGGCTGCCTGCTTGAGGAAAATATCGATGAGGCGGTACAACAGGTGCTTACCGTGGTTAAAAAACAGCTGGAAAAAACGGAAGCCTGCTCCTGAAAATGACTGACCTGGATTTGATAATTAAAAAGCTGGATGACTTTGCCCCGCCTGAGTTGGCGCAGGAGTGGGACATGCCCGGCTGGCAGGTTTACCTGGGGAATAAAAAGATTAACAGGATAATGCTGGCTCTCTCGCCGACTGAAGATGTTATAAAAAGTGCGGTTAATAAGGATTGTGAACTTTTAATAACCCATCATCCAATGTTCTCGTGCAACCTGGACCATAAAAACCTGCAAATCTATTCCATGCATACCAACCTTGATTTTGCGCCAAAAGGAATAGCCTGGCTACTCGGGAAAATGCTCAAGCCCGGCAGGGAAGAACCTCTTGATTATATTGTTAATAAAATAAAAACCACCCTTAATACCGGCACAATAAAGCTCATAAACCCCTCAAACATTGAAAAAATAAGCAAAATTGAGGTTATGCCCGGCAGCGGCGGCAGTTTAATTCCTGAATTAAAGGATATTGACCTTTATGTTACAGGTGATGTGAAATATCATGACGCTCTTGAGGTTAGGGGATTTGCGGTTATTGACGCGGGGCATTTTGAGACTGAGAGGATTATTTTGCCGGTTTTAAGGGATTTACTGGATGAGTTTAATGTGGAAACCTTTATAGCAGAGGAAAAACCGCCCTGGGAATTTGTTTAGGGCTCTATCCTCATAACCGGCGGGTTTCTTCTCCTGTCAGGGACGGTCCTGAATAACACCTGAGAAGGCGCTGCCTCAACCGAATTCCCTGTAACAGGGTTATAACCCCATAATTCTGCCGCATCATCAACATCTTCACCGTCTGTATTGGCGGAATTGGGGTCAAACCCGTACATCCTCTCCAGCACGTCAATAAGCCCGTCACTATCAGTGTCAGTACTAAAATCAGTAAGGCTGATTAACCTTGAATGGTGGAATATCTCTATAGCGTCCATATCAGCGCCCGGCGTAAAGGTGGAATGCTCGCCCGGGATTAGCATTGGTATTGCGGAAGGGGGATTTGTAAGGCCGTAATGAGGCTGTATTAAAAACCCGTCCTCCCGGTTATCGTCAATTATTTTTAAGTACTTGACATTGCTGATTCTGGGCGCACCGGCAGTACCGCCCGTTCCGTCGTATATTACCGTGCCCGCGCTGGTGCACTTGCTGCCAAGGTCGAAAAACCCGCTGCCGTAAAATCTATAATCCTGTCTTGATATCCCGTTTATCAGTACATTTGCCCTAAAGCTCCCTATGAATTCATTTTTGTTTACATGAAGAGGTACGCCTGTGCAGCTTACATTGACCCAGTGGATACCCCCGCCGGGATTTAAAGCGTCTACATAAGGGTCATTCAGGTCTTTGTCAATGCCCGCATAAACATAATACCCCTCAGCATGCCCTCTTTCGTGTATGGCAAAGTCAAAACCTTTCCCGTCAACAAGGGTAGCCGGCAATTTTAGGGTTATATACCCGCCGGGTCCCAGGGATAATGCCAGCCCGTCAGGAGGGCCGTAAATATTGTCAAAATCAACGTTCTGGTTAAATACCCGGGCGGTATCTGTTGTTGTACCCCCGAGGGGCTGTTTTATCTCGGTATCAAAATACGTCCCGTTACCATTCAGGATACTTCCGGTAGGCACGGGGAACCTGCTGCTTAAAAAGACAGGCATATTAACAGCCGCGGCCCTTGCGCGTATCCTTATTGTTTTAACACCCAGCGCGCTGAGGAAATATGTGGAAACGTCAGCATCTACCCTTACCCTTACCGCCCTTGATGCCCTGTTTAGCGTAATTGTCGGCGTGTCGCTTATGCCCTGGATTACCTGGTTTGTATCCAGTAATGCCCGGTAATGCAGTCCCGCATTCCCGGTCGCCGGGTCGGTAATTTGCGCTGAATTCGGAACTCGAAAATTGTTGCCCTGTTCATAGATTTCAAACTCGGAAGCTGATATTAACGCGGCGGACTCTACGGCTTTTTGAAGCTCATACCTCTGGTTTAATATAAGGCCTAAATCAAGCACAAACGAAGCGAGCCCCAGCAGTGCAAATATGCTGAATACGAGAATTATTACTGATGAGCCTTTTCTTTTTTTCATTTTTTATCCTTAAGAATTACCACCCGGCCGGGGTACGGATTATACGGGAAGTGCTGCTTGCGAAGATAAGCTCGGCAGAAGGGTTAAGGTTAATAGTATTTCCCGCGACAGTTCCGTGTATAAAGTTCACTTTTTCATTTCTCCTGGCGGGAAAATCAGGGGCAATAGCCGAATCCCACCAGGTAGGGACTCTTCTTGTATAGTTTGTGCCGTCTATATCATAGTAAAGTGCCCTGCCGCCCCCGGCTTCCAGGTACATCTCAAACTGCGCCGGCTTAAACGCGGGCAGGTTTCTTGTTGTCCTGGCCGGTTCAATAGCGCCACCGATTCCATAGGGAGTTGAAATATAATAGGGCATGCCCGGGGAGGCGTCAAAACGCACCACTTTATCAGGGTGAACCACCCCGGGCAGGGCTTCGGTTGTATTTGTTGATATAGCGTCAGGAAAGAGGTCACAGGGGGGGGACGGGGTTACGGCTCCGTCCCTGCAAATGGTCTGGGACCAAAAATCACTGACTTCGTTCCCGTCGAGAATACCGTTAACGTTCGCGTCAAAATACTCGGGGTCTCTGTCCCAGGCATCAGGTATACCGTCGCCGTCGCTGTCTATGTAAACATCAACAATATCCACCTGGTAATAAATATTTCCGTCCCCGTCATCCCCGTCCCCGTCCTGTCCGGGCGGAGCGGCCGCAGTGCTGTCATACATACCGGCATTAGCTCCACGGTCATGTTCAAATAGCTTGAACCTGTACCTGTAGGGCCGGTAAAACGGGTTATTTGCGGGGTTAGCGATGGTAGGCGTGTATAAAACCTGTCCCAGGGCTATAATCCTTGGTGATGCGATGCTTACAAAGTACTGTTGGGACCAGGTCGCGGGGTTCCAGTTTAAATAGTCGTCAGTATAGGAAAAATAAAGCCCTTTAACGTGCATGAAATCATGATTGACAGGGGTCTTAATAATCGGCTCCATTGTCCCTATAATATAATTATTATTCCAGCTACCCTTTTCACCCAGCCTGGGGTTCATCCTGAGAGCCCTTTCATTAACAGTTTCGGTATTTCGCTGGTCACCGTCACAGGGGCCTGAATCAACGTCTGTGCCGCAAAAACGAATACCCCTGTTATAAAAAGCGTCCGTATCGTTAAAGCGTAATTTATAGAGCAGGGAGGCATCATCAGGTATGTGCATTTCAGTTGAATTATATTTTACGTAAATAACATGGGTAAACCCGAGAGAGGTAACAACCCATATATAAGGTATCTGTGTGTTAAACCAATCGTTATTCCCCTGGTAATAAGGGGACCTGACCTCCAGAGTGCCTGTTCTTAAGTTTATCCTGAGGTTTGGGGGGAGCAGGTCATTTCCGAGCCAGTCTGTGAGCCTTGCGTGAGCGACATTATATTGAAGAAAGGGATGCGTGCCGGGGCTCTGGTAAAAACGCACCAGGAAAGCTATATGCTCCCTTAAGTTAAGCACTCCGTCACCGTAATCAAACGGTGTTGTATCAATAAGCGCCCCGGATTCTATAAATACATAGCCGTTAGTAGTATGATAGCCGGATAATTGCCGGGTGTTGCGGCTGCCTCCCGGGAAAACGTTCGGTTTGAAAATATTCGGGTTAATGGTCTGGGAGCTGCTGAATGTGATTGAGGAGACATTATTGCCCGTGAGCCCCGAAATCAGAAAATGGGGGACATAGTCATAGGAAACAAACACAAATGCGGTATTGTCCGTATCGTTATAGTTCACACTGACACTAACACTTCGCGAGTTGGTAATATTATGGTTTATCAGGTATTGCCTGACCTTATCCCTTATAATATTTGCAGCCTTGTTTTCCTTGTTTGCTGTATTCCCTTTAAGGCTGGAGAGCTTGTTAACCTCCATCATTCCCGCTTTAACGGCCTCTGCCAGTGTAATGCGGTTGTTCATCGCAGCGCCCATTTCCACTATTATAAAAATAAATATTAGTAAGATAGGCGCTGCAAACGCAAATTCGACAAGCTGCTGCGCTTGCCTTTTTTTTAACAAGGGTCTATTTTTCATATTTATTAATATCGAATAAATACATTAAAAACTTTAAGAATTTGCCAGGAATAAATATATGAAATTTTTAGCGACACTTACTCCCACTCAATAGTAGCGGGCGGTTTTGAGGAGATATCGTACACAACCCGGTTAATGCCCTTGACCTCATTGATTATGCGGTTGGATATCGTGCCAAGCACCTCATACGGCACTTTTGCCCAGTCTGCTGTCATCCCGTCCACGCTCTCTACCATGCGCACGACGGCAGTGTTCTCATAAGTGCGCTCATCGCCCATTACGCCCACGGAATTAATTGGCAGCAGCACGGTAAACGCCTGCCACACCCGGTTATACACTCCTGTTCTTTTGATTTCCCCTATTGTGATGGTGTCGGCTTTTCTCAGTATATCAAGCCTTTCCTTTGTGATTTCCCCTAAAACCCTTATGCCCAGTCCTGGACCGGGGAAAGGATGCCGGTTTATTATTTCATCAGGCATATTGAGTTCCTTGCCGACCAGCCGGACTTCATCCTTAAACAGCTCCCTGAAAGGCTCAAGCAGTTTTAAGTTCATCTTTTCCGGTAAGCCTCCCACATTGTGGTGACTTTTTATGGTCGCAGATGGACCTTTGAATGATACGCTCTCTATTACATCCGGGTAAAGCGTTCCCTGGGCCAGAAATTCAGCATTTTCTATTTTTTTAGCCTCTTCCTCAAATACTTTTATGAATTCCCTGCCGATTATCTTGCGCTTCTGTTCCGGGTCTTTAACTCCTTTTAGCGCTGATAAAAACCTGTGTTCAGCGTTTGCGTAAATCAGTTCAATATGGTAGTTATCCCTGAATACTTTCTGGACTTTTTCAGCCTCATTTGCCCGCAGCAGCCCATTATTTACGAATATGCACTTTAGCCTGTTCCCT
>JANQGS010000029.1 GCA_028277195.1 Candidatus Gastranaerophilales bacterium | reverse complement strand
TATTTACGAATATGCACTTTAGCCTGTTCCCTATTGCCCGGTGAATTAAAACCGCCGCAACCGAGGAGTCTACCCCGCCGCTCAGCCCGCAAATAACATTTTTATTGCCGACAATTTGTCTTATTTCCTCGGTTTTGGTTTCTATAAAGCTCTTCATGCTCCAGTTTGGTTGGCATTGGGATATTTTAAAAAGAAAATTTCCAAGTATTTGTTTGCCGTTATGCGTATGCACGACTTCGGGGTGAAACTGCACACCGTAAAACTTCCGCCCGGGATGGTAAACAGCGGCAAAATCGCAATTGTCAGTCCTGGCAATCTGCCTGAATCCCGCGGGAATTGCTGCTACTTTATCGCCATGGCTCATCCAGACCGGCAGTTTGCTTGAAGTATCCATACCGTCAAACAGGCTGTTCTCCGCTGTAATATCTATATACGCCCGGCCATACTCCCTTTTTGCCGAGTATTCCACGCGTCCCCCGAGGCAGTGCGACATAAACTGCATTCCGTAACATATTCCGAGCATTGGCACATCTAAATCAAATAGTTCACTGCCGCAAAGCGGCGCATTGTCGTCATAAACGCTTGACGGGCCACCGGAGAGGACTATGCCTTTGGGTTTAAAGTCCTTTATGTTTTCAAAAGAACAATTAAAAGGGTGTATCTCGCAGTACACGTTGTGTTCACGGATTCGCCTCGCTATCAGCTGGGTATATTGCGAGCCAAAGTCAAGTATCAGTATTTTATCAGGCGTTGTTATTTCCGGCATGGTTTTTCTCCACTCATAAATTTATTTTACCTGTATCTGTCCATCATTTCCTCTGCCCCTGCGTTTTTTATCCATATAACAATAAATTCCGTCCCGAAAAATAAACTTAAAAAGCACGCGGGCAGGATTAAAGCCGGTTCTAAACAGAATTTTTTGACAAAATCAATGAAAAATATAAATACCGGGTAAACCCCATAAGGCAGGGAATAGCTGAACAATTGAAATACAGACGCCAGGGTCGAGGTTAGCAAAATATGCTTGAAATCAAGGCGTTTTTCATAAATAAAAGGATGCAAAGCCCCGGTCATAACAGAAAAAACAATATACGGCAAAAGCCATAGCCAGTCCTTAAGGAACGCAAGCCTCTCCAAATGCAGATAGGGTTCGGTATAATAAAGAAAATCGTAAAATAACAGGTCCAGGGTCAGAAATTGAATTTTGTCAATAAAAAATTCCCGTACAGAACCCAATCCAAACACGTAATTAGTGGCGTTTGAAAGAATAACAATAACAAAGGCGTATAATACGCAGTTTTTCCAGTAATTTTTCCGGCGGGTTTTGATTTTTCCGGTCATTTCAGGTATCCTTCCATCATTATATCAGGCGAAAAATGTTTTATATCAGCGAATTTAAACCTCAGGCACTCGTCAGGGCCGTTAATATCAAACCCCTCAAAAACAGGCATGGCATTTTTATCGCCCATAATCTTAGGCGCGATGAAAAAATAAATTTTATCCGCAAGGTTTGACTTTAACACCTCGCTGTTCAGGCCGGCCCCTGCTTCAACCAGTACGCTGCGTATTCCTTCTTTATAGAGCTGTTTGAATAATTGGCCAAGCCCGTGGTCTTTCCATACGATTACCCTTGTTCCGTCATCCTTATATATTTTAGCACCCGGGGGAATAATCCCTTTTGAGTCTATTATAACCCTGGCGGGATTTCTGCCCCCTTCCAGCCTGCAATCAAGAGAGGGGTCATCGGCAGTTACAGTTCCTGAACCCGTTAATACGGCGTCATATCGGTTTCTTAGCCTGTGGACCTCTTTTCGGGCGTTCTCAGAGGTAATCCATTTACTCTTTCCGGAGCGGGTTGCGATTTTGCCGTCTATTGTGGAGGCTGTTTTTATTGCGATAAAGGGCATGTTTTCCGTGGTGTTTTTTACGAAAATTTCGTTCAATTTCATGCACTCACCGCCCAAAACGTTTTCAATAACCTCAATACCCGCTTCTTTTGCTATTTTAATGCTTCTGCCCGAAACCCCGGGGTTTGGGTCGGTCATGCCCAGTACGAGCGTTTTTATGCCGGAATTTAATACCCTGTCAATACAGGGGGGTGTTTTGCCGTGGTGGCAGCAGGGCTCAAGGTTAATGTAAAGAGTACCGCCTCGTGCTTTTTCACCGGCCATATTAAGGGCATTGATTTCAGCATGGGCCTCGCCGTATTTTTGGTGGAAGCCCTCGGCTGCAACCTCCCCGTTTGCACCGGTCACAACCGAGCCTACGAGCGGGTTGGGAGAAACTTTACCCTCACCCTTTTTTGCCAGCTCTATGCAGCGCTCCATATTTTTTTCATGGGTTCTCATATGTTAAATTAATTATAATATTAATAAAAAAACATCCTTTTAATCATAACCTAAATCATGTATAATAAACTTCTTACCTTTTTTTTAAAAAATATTTTTTAAAAAAATTTTTGTTCGGATTATGAAGTTTTGTGATAGAATACTTATTAAATCTTAATAAGTTGTGTAATTACTAAAAATGGCCTGTTTTTAAAAAAACAATACACAAAGGGGATAATTAAATATATGGTTAAAAATAGTGAACCTCAGATTGAAATCCAGGATAATGAGAGAATTCTGGTTGTGGATGATGAAACAAGTATAAGAAGAATTCTTGAAACCCGACTAAAAATGGCAGGATACGAAGTATTGACCGCAGCGGATGGCGAAGAGGCTCTTGAATATTATCAAAGGGAAAATCCTGACCTTGTTGTGCTTGATGTTATGATGCCCAAGCTGGACGGCTACGGTGTAACCAGAGAAATAAGAAAGTCTTCCGAAACTCCTATAATTATATTAACGGCCCTGGGGGATGTTTCCGAGAGAATTACCGGGCTTGAGCTGGGAGCTGACGACTATGTAATAAAACCATTCAGTCCCAAGGAGTTGGAGGCAAGGGTTAAGGCGGTTTTAAGGAGAACAAACCAGAAAACCGATACAAAAGGCGGAAAAGTAACGAAAAATGTTATAACAACAGGAAGTCTCAGGATAGACACAAGCAGGAGGCAGGTGTTCAGGAAAAATGAACGCATAAGGCTTACAGGAATGGAATTTAGTCTACTGGAGTTACTTGTAAGTAATTCAGGACAACCGTTTTCAAGAAATGAAATCCTTCAGTACGTATGGTCTTATCCTGCTGACCACAGAATTGACACAAGGGTTGTTGATGTTCATATAAGCAGGTTGAGGTCAAAACTTGAGGTTGACCCTGCGAATCCCGAATTAATCCTTACTGCGCGGGGCATGGGTTATATGTTCCAGAGGATAAGTTAAACTATGAGAAAACTACAAAACTACCGGGGGCTTTATCTTTTAATATAAAGCCCCCGGTATAACTGGTCGGAACGACAGGATTTGAACCTGCGACCCCCACCACCCCAAGGTGGTGCGCTACCAAGCTGCGCTACGTCCCGATTTGTTATTACATATTAAACGATAGAAAAAAGCTTTTCAAGTAAAAAGAAAAATCGGGCCCCGCAGATATGCTGGAAGAATTCAACAAGCAATAGCAGAATATTAAATTATGTAAAAACTTTATGGTTTTACTGATAAAAACTATCAATTTTATCTTTTATAATACTTATATATTTAACCTGAATTGCTATATAAAAAGAGGATATAAAATGAAAAAAGCAGCTTTAATACTGGTTTTATTACTTATTACTTCAGTTCCCTGCCCGGCAGACCCGCTCACAGACGCAAACAGGTCTATCAGGAAATACTGTCCCAGCAGCGGAGGAACTTACATTAACAGTGCCAGCTGTTTGCAGGCACATAATGTAAAGATACAGCTTTCCATCCTAAAAGAACTAAAAAATATGAACAGGGAATTATTAATATTAAAAAAAGAATTGGAAGAAGCTAATCTAAAGATGGAAGAGCTGGAAAGAAAATAAAAAACTACGCCAGGTACTTAATATAAACGTAACCGGAGCTTAAAATGAGCGAAATAACGGTTACCAGCACACCGTACTTCATGAACCTGAAGAAAGAAATCGGATGGCCCGCCGCGTAAGCGGACTCAGACACTATAACGTTTGCCGCCGCGCCGATTATGGTTGCGTTACCCCCCAGGCATGCCCCCAGGGACAATGACCACCATAATGGGGTCAGGTCCATAACACCTTCCAGCTCCCCTATTAAGGGAGCCATGGTAACCGTATAAGGTATGTTATCCACAATAGCCGATAATATGCCGGATGCCCAGATAATAACCATTGATGTAACCGTTAAGTCACCCCCGGTGAATTCCAGAAGTTTGTCGGCAAGGAACTTAATGCCCCCGGTTTCCGCCAGGCCGCCTATAATGATGAATAATCCTATAAAGAAAAATATTGTTATCCATTCAACGTCATGAAGGATGTTTTTCGGCGATTCAAAAAGCATTAACACGCTTGCGCCCAGAAGCGCTACCATATACGCTTCAAGGTGCAATGCACTGTGCAGTATAAAACCGAGAATCACAAACCCCAGAACTATCATGGAGCGTATCATAAGGGTTTTGTCCTTTATCGTGCCGGAATTATCGAGGTTCGCCACATGCTCCATCCGCTCAGGCGAGGTTAACAGGTCCTTTTTGAACATAAACGCGATAATTGTCATGCATATAATGAATATTACGGTTACAACAGGTGTTAATTCAATAATAAAGTCATTAAAAGTCAGCCCTGCCGCGCTTCCTATGATTATATTGGGCGGGTCTCCGATTAATGTGGCTGTTCCGCCGATATTTGACGCTAAAATCTCGGTTATTAATATGGGTATGGGGTCAACATTGAGTTCCCTTGCAATTACGAAAGTTACGGGCAGTATGAGCACAACGGTCGTAACGTTATCCAGGAAAGCTGACGCGATTGCCGTGAACAGTGCCAGCGCAAAAAGAACGCTTACGGGCCTGCCTTTTGTGAACTTCAGCAATTCAAACGCAATCCAGGTAAACACGCCGCTCCTGCCTGCTATATGAACAATAATCATCATGCTGACAAGCAGTACAATTACCCCGAAATCCACATGGGCAAAAGCCTTGCCTGCCGGGACTATTCCAAGCACAAGCGTCAGGGCCGCCCCGAGCATTGCTATTGTGACCTTTGGTACTTTTTCAAGCGCTATAAAAACGTAAGCTACTGAAAGTATTGCTCCTGCGACTATTGACTTGTCCAGCCCAAAAATTGTCGCGGAAACCGGGGCGCTATGTTCAGCTATCATTGACAAATTCTCCTCATTAACTACTTTTCTGTCTCATCTACCTCAAGGGGAGGTAATACAAGTTTTTTCTCCTCCTGTTTAAGTTTTTTTTCAAGTATTTTTATCCTCATCTGAATACTTTTTATGCTCGCATCATCAGTGGAGTATTCAACGAATTTTTTGTAATTGGCCACTGCCTCTGCATGGTTTTCGCCCTTTTCCTCGAGAATGCCCAGGGTGTAATATACATAAGGGAATTCCGGGTTAAGTTTTACCACTTCCTCATAAACGGCTTTAGCCTCGTCCTCCTTGCCGGAGTCTGCCAGTACCAGGCCTTTGTTAAACAGAGCATTTGCGTTAGCTGGTTCTAATTTAAGGGCTTTTTCGTAGTATTCGGCGGCCTGCGGGTTTTCGGCCCTGTCCTTGTGTATATTTCCGATTTTAATCATTGCTTCAATGTTTTCAGGGTCGAGTTCCAGGGCTTTATTATAATTTTCCAGGGCCTTTTCGCAGTTATTTTCCTTATAAAAGGTGTCTCCAATGCCTATATATGCTTTAATTTCGGCGGGGTCAATCTCTATAACCCTCTCATAAGCGCCCCTTGCTTCATTTATTTTATTGGATTCCTGCAGGGTTTCCCCAAACCCGACAAAAAGCTCCTTATTGGCGGGTTCTTTGGCTATGGCCATTTCGTAGCATGTCTGGGCCTCTTCGGTCCTGCCCATTTTTTTCAGGGCGTTTGCCAGTCCTGAGAGTGCGTAAAACTCTGTGGGGTTAATTTTGAGCGTTTTTTTGTAATATACTATTGACTCCTCGCATTTGCCTGAGAGGTTCAGCTCGTTTGCTTTTGCAAGCAGGGCGTTTTTATAGTCAGTCCGTATTTTTTCCTTATCTTCAACGGAGAGTGTTTTTTCGTACAATTCAATTGCCCTGTCGTATTTTTTCAGCGAATGGTTGACAAGCGCAAGGTTATAGAGCAATTCAGCATCCTCAGGCTTTTCAGGGAGAACCTCCCCGTACAGGGAGAGCGCTTTTTCATAATTTTTATCAAGGTGGCAGCTCCTTGCGAGCTCCTCTTTTATGGCCACATCCCCGGGTTTTAGCTCCAGGGCCTTTTCCAGGTATTTAATCGACTCATAGGTATTCTTTTTTTTCTGGCTCACAATACCTAAATTAAATAACGCATCCGGGTCGTCAGGCACTTCTGCGATATATTCCTTGTAATAGCTTATTGCCTCGTCTTCCTTGTCAAGTCCTGCCAGCAGGTTAGCCAGCTCAAGTTTTATATAGGTGAGGGAGGGGTCGAGTTCAAGGCTTTTTGCCAGTTCCCGGGCGGCTTTTGTGTTATCCCCGGTGTTTAACAGTGCAATACCGTAGTTACCGTGGACTTCCGCGTCCCCGGGGTTCAGTTCAACTGCTTTAGCAAGCACCGGCACCGCTTTTTTAAATTCTTTTACCTGCACCAGGGCTTTTCCGTACCGGGCGTACTCTTTAAATTCCCCGGGCTTGTTGTCTATAACAAATTCAAACTCCTTAACTGCTTTCTCCGGTTCATTTACAGCCATATAAGAGGAGGCGATATTTTTCCTGGAGTCTATATGTTCCGGGTATCCGGCCAGGAATTTTTCGTAATATTTTACGGCTTCCCGGTGGTTGCCTTTTACTGACAGTATCGTGGCTATGTTTAACAGGTTGAATTTATACCCCGGGGCCATTTCAAGGGCTTTTGAGTATGCGGCAAGCGCGTTGTCATGCTGGTTCAGTTCCTGGTAGATATTGCCCATGCTTATATATAAGAAAGCATCGGTTGTGTCGAGCCTGGCCGCGTTAAGGTATTCGTCCAGGGCAGCTACGGGCTTATCGGTTTTGTACAGGATATCGGCGAGTTTTATCCTTATCATGGCGTTATCGGGGTCAAATTCCCTTGCAAGCTCAAGTTCTCTTATTGCCCCTGTAACGTCCTGCATGCGATAATACTTAACCGCGTTATTATAGTGTACTTTTGCCCTTTCATTTATTGAAAATGCGGGAAATGAAATTGTTAATAAGGCTATTAACATACACGCTTTCAGGTTTTTCATATATTCTTACCCCGAGAAGTTACTTATACCAAAATGAGTTAGTTTTCTTAAAACCTGGCAAAACCCGACTTTAAGAAAACGTCGCTCTCTGTGCGAAAATGCGGACATGCAGCGGGAATGAACATTCGTTCCCGGCAAAGCCTGCCGCCTGCTTCGCAACTTACTCATACCGATTTATGTTCATTAACTTCATTTTAAGATTATTTATTTAAATCGGTATAGGTATTTGTTTAGTATTATAATATCGCAAACCTGGTTTTTTATGAAGGCATATTTTATTATAACTCTTCCTCTTCCGCATTTGCCCGGGTATTACCTGTATTTGTGGTATTTTGTTCGGTATTATCGGTATTTTTCGGAGTATTTACGTCGTTGAGGTATTTTTCCAATAAATGCTTTCCCACTGTTTGTATGGATTCTTTTATAACTTCCTTCATAATCTCATCAGCAAAGCAGACCTTTCCCTCTGTGCATAACTGCTCGTTTACATGTGTCGATGTGTGCTCATTTACCGCAAAAACCGGCGAAATTATTGAGCTTAAAACAATTAAAACAACTACTTTTTTAATTTTATTCATGTTAAATCCTAAACTATGTTTGTTTTTATTAAATTAAAAATTATTATACATATTTGTCAAAATCAGGGCAAGCATGGACGAAGTTATACATGAATGAGCTTGAATTACGGGCATCCCCGGATTTTTATTAAGAAATGTTACAAGTAAACATATTTATTATATACAAAATAGCAATTTTTTATATCTCGATGTTTTTATATAAATACAAGAGGATAGAAATCCCAAAAATGTGAAAAAGTAAAACTAATAAAAGATTTTTAATAAACCTTATACCCTCCTCCCTTTCTACCCCATTAAAAAATTACCAAATATCCCCTACAGCATAGCTTTGAATGGATTTGGTTAATGAGACAGTATTAACGCTGTCTTTTTTTATTTTTAACCAGGCGCATTCTTAATTTATACCAAATTTCATCGCTCCCGCTTCGCTTATACTGCTCTAAGCATTAACCGTAAAAATCTGAAATTTAATTTGGGAGCAGTATAACCCACTTGCAAACAAAACAGAAAGTAACAAAGAGCCGGGACTCATACGGGGGCCGGGCCGCCCTAACAATAACCTGCCCGGATTAATTACCTGTCTATTGTGTATAGCCTAAAAAGACTGTTATACTGAACCAGTCACACTATAATAAGGGTAAAAAGCAAATGAACAGGGTAAAAACAGCCGAGGAATTCCTTAAAAGCCTTGAAGACCCCCAAAAAATTATGGACATAATGTTCGACAGGGTTGATATTCAAATGCTTTACGTTATTAATAACTACGCCGAGCTCATATCAAAAGTGAAAAATAAAACCTCCCTCGCTGAAAAGGATATTGTATCCTGTTCAATTATTATCGGCTACCTGCTTAAAGGACACCTGGACAGGTATGACCTTGAGCAGACATTTCTGGTATAAACCGGGCTTAACAAAATTGCCTCACACGACCGCGCAAATATATAATGCGTGGTATGAAAAGAAAAATTAAAAAAATACTGTCACTCCAGGAATACGCCGGGAAAAGGCGAAAAGAACGAGTGGAAATCCTTGACTATGAAAACTGCCTGTACTGTGAATTTTTCAGGAAGGAAAACGAAGTTTGTCTTGGAGGGAACAGTATAATAAAATTAAAGCATATTTCGTATTGCCCCATAACAAACAGGAAAATAGAGGTTAACCGTGACTGATTTTGAAACATATGTTTCGACAGCAGATAATTTAAAGCTGGGAAAAGAATACGAAAATGCGATAGAAACCTATAAAAAAGCGCTCTCTATAAACCCGGCAAGCCACGAGGCGCTTGAAAAGATTGCTGATGCTTATTTTTGCTTGAGCGACTTTGAAAGGGCCCTGGTCTACTATGAGAGCGCCCTGAATAAAAAACCCGATTATGTGCCCGCTTTAACCGGCATTTCAAAGACCCATGAACTCACAAAAAGGCTCGATAAGGCTGTTGAATATATGGAAAAGGCCCGTGAGGCAGGGGATAATGATTTCAATACAGCCTATAACCTCACAAACCTCTACATGGCCACGCAAAATCATGAAAAAGCCCTGCAAACGGCTGAATCCCTCCTGCAAAACAATCCCGAATCCGATACAGCATACGTGCTTTATGCCATTAACCTTGAAAAAGTCGGCAAAACGGGGCAGGCTATTGATAATTACGGGAAAGCAATCAGTATTAATCCCGAAAATTTTGACGCGCACCTGTTACTGGGGATTGTGTTTTTTAATTCAGGAGAGCATGAAAAAGCCCTGGCTGAATTTGAAAAAGCCGCGGAAATAAATTTTGACAATGTTAAACCGCATTACTACCTGGGTTTGACCTATATTGAGCGGGAAAAATACGAAAAAGCCATTCCCGAGCTTAAGTACGTAATAACCTTTGAGCCCTCAAACACAAGCGCCTACAGTAACCTGGGGCTGGCTTACGGCTATCTGGGCTGGACGGAGGAGGCACTGGGAGAGTTTAAAAGCGCGGCAAAACTTAACCCCGACAACCCGGAAATTCGATACGCACTGGGGTACATATATTACAAGAACGAGGATTACGAACTGGCCGAATCAGAGATGAAAAAGGCCCTTGAGCTTGACCCGGAAAACGCCAACGCCTATTCCGTGCTCGGCTCTATATGCGCAAAACTCGAAAAATTTAAGGAAGCAGTTGAATATTTTACAAAATCGCTGGAGATTAACCCGGAAGATGCCATAAACTGCTATAACCTGGCTTCAACCTACCAGGCAGTCGGGCTTAAGGACAGGGCAATCGAGGCATATGAAAAATGCGTCTCACTTAACCCGGAATTAATTGACGCCTGCTATACCGTGGGGACAATACTGCTGGAAAAAAATGAACCCGAAAAGGCAAAACACTACTTTGAGCTTGCCCTAAAGAACAATGACCGGTTTGCTGAGGCATACTACGGGCTGGGTATGTACTGCCTGAAGTTTCAAAAAACGCAGGAGGCCCTGCTTTTGCTTGATAAAGCGCTCCTCTGCAACAGGAACCTGCCGGAGGCCTATGCGCGGGGTCGGCGACCTGCGACTGCACCGCCGTCACCCCTTCC
>JANQGS010000272.1 GCA_028277195.1 Candidatus Gastranaerophilales bacterium | reverse complement strand
AGGTAAAAGACGGATTTGCGAGAAATTTTCTCCTGCCTAAGGACCTGGCGGAGCTCGCCACAGAGGGAGCGCTTAAAAACCGTGAAAAAAACCTTGCCGGGATTAAGGCAAAAGCTGAAAAACTGCATAATGAAGCACTTGAAAGGTCAGAAACAATTAAATCCCTTACTAAGCTGGAAATCCAGGCAAAAGCCGGGGAAAGCGGAAAACTCTACGGAGCAATTACTACAAGAAAATTGGCTGATGAGCTGAAAGAAATTACCGGCATCGAGGTTGACAGGAGGAACATTTCCTTAAATAATCCGATTAATGCACTCGGTGAGTATAAAATGCTGATAAAACTGACCTCAAAGGTTTCTGTTGATTTACCGGTTTTAATATCAGCTTCTGAAATAATTATAGAAGAAATTATAGAAGAACCTGAGGAGCAGGCATCAGAAGAAACTGCCGAAGAAACGAAAGAAGAAGCGGAAATAACCGAAGAGTAAATAGTTCCTGATAAAAAATAAATAATTTTAGGGGGAAGCTGTTATGGAGCCTATAGGACTTGTTGAATGGCACAGTGATTACGAGTCAGGCATAGCGGAAATTGATGAGCAGCATAAACATATTATTGAGACCCTCAACAAACTTTATTATGCTGTTCAGGATAACAGGATTGAACAGGAAGTTAATACATTGATAGAGGAACTTGATTTTTACACAAGCGCTCATTTTGCGCTTGAGGAGGGTTATGCGAGAAAATACGGGTTTCCTGAATTTGATGAATTAAAGAAAAGCCATAATTTTTTCAGGAATACTTACCTGGAAATGCGCTCACATTATCATTATCGCCAGGTAAACCCGGAATCACTGAACAGTTTATATATCAGGGATTATCCGGGCCAGTATGCACTGCAATTGCTTTCGGTAATGAACGGGTGGTTTGTTTTTCACATAAATACGATTGACAGGGCTCTTTTCAGTTTTTTAAGGGATAGGTTGTAAAACTTAATAATAACACTGAAGTGCCCTATTTTTTTTCCAGCCCCATTTCCCTGCGAATATAGTTACCTGCCTGTGACGGAATTATTTTCCTGCACGAGGACCAGACGGGAGTGAATTCTTTTTCCTTTGAGTTTTCCTTAAAATTCCTGTATAAACAGTATCCCTGCTCGCCTTCAGTATGCGCTGCCGTGGATTCGGTGAGGTGGAAATATCCGCAGTTTGAGCATACCTTAAGGGAAAAACCGTGAACCTTGAGCTTTTTTATTATTTCTTCGACCGCATAGCAAATCCTTGGCTGCTTGGATGATTTGAGTTTTTTATCCTTAAAGATAAACGTAACGCTTGCGTTTTCATCGCTCTTGCTTATCTCCAGCCCGCATGGAAATTCGTTTTTACCGTTTGTTATCATTGCATCAACAGTGTTTTTCTCAAAATTAACCCTGACAGGCCGGCTCTTTTCCCTTTTTCCCGTATTCCGGGGAATAACCTGAAAGCCTGCCGGCATTGACCTTAGATATATTAAAGGCGAGATAAGGAGTAATGAAACAGCATGGTAGTAATCCCTGAAATTGCACCTCATTGATATAAGGCATTGCAGCTCGGAAACGAATCTTGAAAACATAAGCAGTATAAGGATATTAACGCTTATTGTCTTTGCGAAATAAGTGCCGGGATAGGTTAGAGAGCCCCAGATTAATACCAGGTTCCAAAAAACAAAAGTTACAGCCGAAGGATAAACCAGCGATAAGACCTGCTCTTTTACGGAAAAACCGCTTTTTGAGAATAATACACTGAAATTGTTTAAAAATGTTTTAAATGCCCTGTATCTTTTCTTATAGTCCTCCAGGCCAATGGTTGTTATTGTTTCCGCCCGGTTTTTATAAACGGCTATGTCGCTTGAGTAAAGCACGGGAATGCTAAAATACCTTAATTTCACGGAATATTCATATTCCTCAAAGCCTGAGTCGGTTGTTTCAAATTCAATTTTTTCAAGTATATCCTGTTTTATAACCAGCACATCCGAGTCAATAACATTTCCAAGGCCCGAATAAAACCTTCCATGCCTTATTACCCGGGCTGTAATTTTATTTTTCAGGTTAACGAGTTTATTCAGGAAGAATTTTTTCCTCCTCAATGTTTCGCCTGCAATAACAGCGTTCTCGTTAAGGGCCGCATTAATTTTTTCCAGGAAATCCTTTTTAATAACGCACTCAGCGTCAATAAAGACAAAGGCATTTGTGTTTTCAAAAGCCCTTATCCTCTCCAGCAGCCAGGCAAAAGCCTTGTATTTCCCGACGGGTTTTGCCCCCGTTGAATTTATTCTCCAGAGCCTTGCCCCGCCCAGGATTTCCAGGAGTTTTACATTCTCATTATCGCAATTATCCAGGATAATGTTGAGCGAAAACTTATCCTTACTGTAAGTTTGCCCGGAAAAGGCTTCCAGGAGGGCTTTTACCTTTGCGGAATTATTATGTGAATGAATTAATACGGTGATTTTGCGCTCAATTACCGGTTGGTATTCACGTTTGTAAATATCAGCCATTCTGCCTTTTGAAGAATTGAAAATAATTACAAACCTGTAGATAACAAATAAAACCAGATAAACAAAAAGAGTCCAGGCTATTAAATCCAGCAGTACCATTAATTAATCCTGTTTTTTATAAGAAGGAAAAGTTATAGTAATATATTATATTTTTACCATAAATGAGAGTAACATCTTTATTACGAATTGTAAAATTTTTAAAATAATTAAAAACCGAAAATATGTTTGAATAAAAATTCGAAAAATTGGTTATAATGCAGGTAATAAATTCAATGCTATAATACGACTTGCCTCATGTGTCTGGTCATGGGGCTTTTTTTAATTATATAAGCGTTACAAATTTATCATATACACGGGTTTGTGTTATAACATTCATACCAAAATATAAAAACATAGGGGAGACAAAACCATGACTTCAAACCTTTCAGAAACTGTTAAACTTTCTGAAAACGCAAAAACAGTGCTTAATAAAAGGTATTTAAAAAGGGATAAAGAAGGAAACCCGACGGAAACCCCCGAGGATATGTTCCGCCGGGTCGCCCGTACAATAGCCCGGGGCGATAAAACCTACAACAGAAATAAAGCTGAAATTGATAAAACAACTGAAGAATTCTATGAAATAATGGCAAACCTGTATTTTATGCCGAACAGCCCGACATTAATGAACGCCGGCAGGGAGCTCGGGCAATTATCAGCCTGTTTTGTGCTCCCGGTAGAGGACTCCCTCGAGCAAATATTTGAAACAATCAAGAATACCGCGCTAATACATAAAAGCGGCGGCGGCACAGGGTTTTCCTTTTCAAGGTTAAGGCCGAAAAATGACATTGTAAAATCAACAATGGGTGTGTCCTCCGGCCCTGTATCTTTTATAGAGGTATTTAACGCCGCCACAGAGGCCGTAAAACAAGGCGGCACACGCCGGGGCGCTAATATGGCTATTTTAAGGGTCGACCATCCTGACATACTCGAGTTTATTAACGCAAAATATGAGGGCAACAAGCTCACTAACTTTAATATCTCCGTGGGTATTACCGGTGAATTTATGGAAGCCGTGAAAAATAACGGGGAATACGATTTAACCCACCCTAATTCCCGGGAATCATTGAAAAAATTAAAAGCCAGGGAGGTGTTTAACCTGATAGTTGACCATGCCTGGAGAAACGGTGAACCGGGCATTGTTTTCCTCGATAATGTAAATAAATATAACCCCACGCCGGCCCTCGGGGACATAGAATCAACCAACCCCTGCGGTGAAGTCCCCCTATTGCCTTATGAGGCCTGCAATTTAGGCTCCGTTAACCTGGCCAGGATGGTTAAATATGTTAATAACACACCGGAAGTTGACTGGGAAAAACTTGAAAGGGTTACCAGGATTGCCGCACACTTCCTTGACAATGTAATCGAGGTCAACCATTACCCGCTTCCCCAGATAAACGATATGGTAAAGAATAACAGGAAAATCGGCCTCGGAATTATGGGCTGGGCTGATTTGCTTATGATACTGAACGTCCCGTACAACTCGGAAGAAGGCATCAACCTTGCAACACAGGTTATTGAATTTATTGACTACCACTCAAAATTTGAGTCCGTGGAACTCGCAAAGCAAAGGGGCAAGTTCCGGAATTTCAAGGGCAGTATCTATGACGGGGGGAATTTCCTGTATGAAAAATATAAGGACGCCTCAGCCGGGAAAATATCCGATGACGACTGGAAATACCTTGATGCGCAAATACGGGAATACGGCATAAGAAACGCTACAACGACCTGTATAGCCCCTACCGGTACTATAAGTATGATAGCCGGGGCTTCCTGCGGTATTGAGCCCTTGTTTGCCCTTGTTTTTACAAGGAATATTATGGATGGAACTACCCTATATGAGGTAAATCCTATATTTGAATACATTGCAAAAGAAAAAGAGTTCTATTCAGAGGAATTAATGGGGAAAATTTCCGAGCACCACGGCACGGTTCAAGGCATGCGGGAAGTCCCCGAGGATGTCCGGCATGTGTTTGTTACAGCCCACGATGTATCGCCGGAGTGGCACGTGAAAATGCAGGCGGCATTCCAATTGCACACTGATAACGCGGTTTCAAAGACCGTAAACTTTGAAGAGCACGCTACGAGGGACGATATAGCTAAAACATACCTGCTTGCATATGAATCCGACCTTAAGGGAATCACGGTATATCGTAATAACAGCCGGTTTAACCAGGCAATGCAGTTGAAATCAGACAAAAAAGAGGAAAAATCCCCGGAAGAAGAACAAACCCCGGTTAAAACAGAAATTGATAAAAAGACCCTCACCCCAAGGGACAGGCCCTCGCTTACCAGGGGTATAACGGATAAAATCCAGACAGGCTGCGGCCCTCTGTACGTTACAATCAACAGTGACGAGGAAGGGCTTTGCGAGGTGTTCGCCAGAATCGGGAAATCCGGCGGCTGTGCTACCAGCCAGGCTGAAGCAACCGGCAGGATGATTTCACTGTCCTTAAGGGCAGGTGTTGATGCTGACTCAATAATCGAGCAGTTAAAGGGCATAAGATGCCCGGCCCCGTCTTTTGGCAAGGGTGGGGTGATTTTATCCTGTTCCGACGCTATCGCAAAAGTGCTTGAGCGAAACCTCGGCAATAATACCGAAGTGAACGGAACAAGCACGCTGGATTTGGGCTTATGCCCCGAATGCCCTGATTGCGGTGTTATGCTTGAATTCAAGGAAGGGTGCGCCAT
Source organism: Candidatus Gastranaerophilales bacterium (assembly GCA_028277195.1). Classification (GTDB taxonomy): domain Bacteria; phylum Cyanobacteriota; class Vampirovibrionia; order Gastranaerophilales; family UBA9971; genus JANQGS01. The sequence continues at coordinate 3,633 of JANQGS010000272.1, read as the reverse complement.
GTGCCCGGGATGCGGTTTTTCCAGGTGTTCTTAGTTCCCTGCCAGGATAATCGTAAAATCAGTGCATGGATACAGGTTTTCATCAGGCTCTACAATGTACTGGGAATCCCGCAGCTCGGGTATTTCCTTTCTTAACGGCTCAATTTTGTTAAAAGCCGCTTCCTTTGTGTGGGCTATTATTTCCGAGTGGGCATTGTTTTCGGGCGTGCGGAACTTAACCGAAAACCCCAGGGCATTAATCCTGTCCACTATGCTTTCAATCCTTCCGGCAAGCCGGGGAGAATAAAACAGGCTCACCGTAAGGTTTTCATTGCTTGATTCCGGACCTGTCCTGTATATGAGACGGTCAATTATGCTCTGGGTTTTTCTGGCATCAAGTATCCAGTAGCTTATATGGCTGTATTTTGACGGCCTGCCGGGCAGGGTGGCTACTTTAACCTCCTCGGGCTTAATGTTTCTGATTATATTGGACAATTTTGAAAGGTCAAAAAGATTCATATCAGTCCTGATATTTTTGCTCAATATATCGTATAACTGCGGCGCTTTCAGGACGGTCTCGGCGGTTGCCAGCTTTTTTGCCAGGGCTTTTAAAAACCTCTGCTGCCTTTTTATCCTCCCTATATCACCTGTTGCGTCATGCCTGAACCTCAGGTATCCTTCGGCTTTGTGCGGGGACAGCACCTGGTGGCCCGGCTCCAAGTCTATCGTTAAATCCGCGGTTTTGTCCCTGTAATACATTTTTTTCTCAACATTTATGGGAACTCCGCCGATTTCCCCCACAAAATCCCTTACTCCCGCGTAATTAATCACAATATAATTGCTTATATGTATGCCAAAAGTTTCCTCAATTGTCCTTACGGTAAGCTCAGGCCCGCCCAGGGCGTGTGCGGCGTTTATCTTGTCAACCCCCTTTCCCCCCGCAAGGTAAACCTTGCTGTCGCGGGGTATGGATATTGCGTTTACGGATTTCCCGTTCCTGTGAACATTGACCAGCAGTATGGTATCGCTTCTCGTGCCGTAAAAGGAGTTTGAATAAGGGCCGTTAGAGTCCACTCCCAGGAATAAGATGTTTTTATCCCCCATCAGGGTCATGAATGTTGACCTTATGCCTGTGCGCTTTATAACATCATTAACGCTTATCATGTGCGGGTTTTTTTCGGCTTCCGCAAAGTAATAAACCGTACCAAGCAACAAAATACATATCAGTACGGCCCTTAGAGTCCATTTGAAGGCAAGGAAGCTCCCCTCCTTCCGGCTTTCAGCCATTTTATTAATAAAATTTATCTGTTTATCGCTTTTAAAATCCATTCTTACATTAAAAACTTGCCGTTTTCGTATATCAATTCCCCATCAGCATAGACCTTTGAGCCGGTTTTCATATTTTTTATAATGTCCCAGTGCAGGCCGGAGGTGTTTTTCCCGCCCGTTTCCGGGTACGACGAACCGAGCGCCAGGTGTATTGACCCGCCGATTTTTTCGTCAAACAGTATGTTCCCGGTCACTTCCCGTATCATATCGTTTGTACCAAACGCAAATTCACCCAAATAACGCGCTCCTTCATCCTGGTCAATCATTTTCAGGAAGAAATCCTCACCTTTTTCCGCTGTGGCGTGGACCACTTTGCCTTTTTCAAACCTCAAGTATATGCCCTGGGCCTCATTTCCCCTGTAAATTGCGGGAAAGTCAAAGTATATCTCGCCTTCTGCCGAGTCCTCAACAGGCGAGGTAAATACCTCCCCGTCGGGGAAATTATTGCTGCCGCAGCAATTTATCCACTTCCTGCCTTCGGTTGAGAGGGCCAGGCCTGTTTTTTCACCGACTATCCTTATTTTTTTAACGCCATTCAGCCTGTCAACGATGCTGTCCTGGTTTTTGCCGATTTCCTTCCATTTTTCGACCGGGTCGTCAAGTTGCAGGTAACAGGCGTTTAGCAGGAATTCCTCATAGTCAAATATTGACATTTTAGCTTCCTGGGCCAGGGCGTTTGTCGGGAAATCGCATATTACCCAGCTTAGCGAGCCTTCCGCCGCGCGTGAGAGCATTTTTTCGCTCAGGGGGCGGGTTGCGGCTGAGCGTTTCGCTAATTTTCCCGGCGGTGTTTTTGCCAGGTTTTTCAGGTTATAAGGCGCGCCTATTGCGATGAACTTATCTGCCCTGTCGTATTCCATCCGTATAAACGGGTCTATAAAGTCAAGCTGTTCGTCCGTAGCGGTTTTAAAATAGATTTCTTTCTGGCCTTCCAGGCCCAGCTTAAGTATCGGGTGTGCCCCTTTTTGCAAAACTTCCTCATAAACCGCAAGTATAAGCGGTTTTGCCTGTATATCCGACGATATAATTACCAGGTCGTCTTTTTTAACCCCTGTTGAGTATTCAACAAGCACTTTTGCGTATTTTTTCCATATATTCACCGGGTGTTCTCCTTTTCCTCATTACTTAGCGAGCCCAGAAACTCGAATGCCCTGGGGTAAAACCAGCTATGTTCATTATGGCCTCCCTCCCGGGAGATAAAAACCTCCGCTTTCGGGTTTAAGTCAGAGAGCTTCACTGTCATTTCAAACGGGACAATGTTATCAGGGATTGCATGCGCCAGCAAGAGGCGCGATTTTATCCTGCTGACCTTATCCTTTGTTTTATACTCCTGGTTTAGCATTATAGCATTCTCTATAAACATGTTGCTGAAATAATTGTCATAATCAGACTTTATGCCCAGGTAAATCCTGTGCAGAACGTAGTTTGCCATATCCCTGATGCTTGTGAAAGTACTCTGGAGGATAACTCCACTGAAAGATGGCGTTTCAGACGCTATTTGCGCGACAACCGCCCCGCCCAGCGAGAGCCCCCACAGCACGATTTTTTCTTCGGGCGTGTTTTTGTTTTCCTTTAAATAGTTGACGGCAGCACGTAAATCATTATAAAGGCCGTTTTCATAAGGTTTACCGGTGCTCTTTCCGTAACCCCGGTAGTCTATTGCCATAACGCCATAACCTTTTTGCTGGAGCAGCCTGATTAATTCGGTATAAAAACTCAAATTCCCGCCGTTACCGTGGCAGAATAAAACCGTAATATTCCTTTTTTGCGGGGGGGAGTACCAGGCGTTTATTTTAACGTTTTCTTCCACCGGGATAAAAATGTCCTCATAGGAAATATCAACCGAAAATAATTCCCTTGAGGGGTAATAGAGCCTGCTGGTTATAAAAAGCGGGACGGAAATATATATTAGCGCACTTATAAGCAATATATACTTTAATACGGGTATAAGAATTTCAGGCATTTTATTTTTTACATCCCTGTTCATTTTAATATATTAACATTTAATAACAGCTAATTATTATTTTGTAACCCTCGGTCGGTTAAATGCCAGGCAAGATTAGGGTGAGGACAACTCCAGCTTTTTTAGAGCACAATATTGAAAAATTTGGGCGGCGCTTGCGAAGCAGGAACTGCTTTGCGGCTCATTTTCGCAACCGCCCAATCCAATAAGGAAGCAGGTGGGTGGGTAATTTTGATAAAATTTTTTGCGAATAATAGCCTGAACTGTTGCAAACAGAGACTCAGGTTAATTATTGTAACGCTTTCCGCTAAACGTAAAATCAAACATTACAAAATGTTTTTATATTTATAGGTTGGTAGAGA
>JANQGS010000256.1 GCA_028277195.1 Candidatus Gastranaerophilales bacterium | reverse complement strand
TTACAAGCGGGCCTAAAACATACAGGGGCGCGTTTTTTGTAAGGGTTTTTATTGTTTCAATCATTCCGGGCACCAGGTTAAGCGGTACGTGGCCGGGGCCTTCCACCATTGCCTGTACGCCCGCATTCCTGGCCCTTTGCACCAGCTCCCCGAGGATTATTGTTTCCATAACCTGTGCCCTGTCCCCGGCATCAGCCCCACAGCCGGGCCTTAGCCCGTCGCCAAGCGATAATGTCGTGTCATAGGCTTTTGCTATTTCAAGCAACTCGTCAAAATACTCATACAGCGGGTTTTCCTTATTATGCCTTTTAATCCAGGCCGCGTGCATTGAACCGCCGCGGCTTACTATGCCTGTTATCCTGCTGTCCTGACCAAGGCGCTTTACAACATCCTTTGTAACGCCGCAGTGGACTGTTATAAAATCCACGCCTTCCTTGCAGTGGTTTTCTATTGCGCTGAATATTTTATCCCTGTCAGCTTCTGCCGCTTCCGTGCCTATCTGGTAAATAGGCACTGTACCCAGGGGGATGGAGGTTTTTTGTATTATTTTTTTTCTTGTTTCATCGATGCCCGCACCGGTTGATAGGTCCATAACCGTATCAGCGCCGTATTTTTCACATATATCGAGTTTAACCAGCTCCTGTTCAACAGAGCTTTTCTGGCGGGAGGTGCCTATATTTGCGTTTATTTTGATTGAGAGGTCTTCCCCTATTGCCACCGGCGCAATATTATGGTTAACATTTCTTAATATTACAATTTTACCTTCCGCGACTTTTTGTTTTATTTTTTCGGGGCTCAGGTTTTCTGTTTTTGATACTTGCTCCATTTCGGGGGTTATTTGGTTTTGTCTTGCGGACTCAATTTGTGTCATTTTGTTTTATTTTTTCCTTATCTTGTATAATAAAATCCTTTTTTTCTATCTCCAACTCCCATGCATCCCTGAGTTCCCGGGCTATTTTTTTTTGCGTCCATGCGCTAATTATATTACAAAAATATGTTAGGGCTTTGTATTTTTTTCCGATGTTAATGTAAAGTAACAGTTGGGCAGTGTAGTAACAGTTCAGGCTATCTTAAATTTAAAATTCTATTGAAAAATTTGGGCGGCGCTTGCGAAGCAGGAGGGTGGGATATTTTGATAAAATTTTTTGCGAATAATAGCCTGAACTGTTGCTTTTTTTATATATAAATTTGAAAACGGGATTGGACTGTCATAAAATATTAAAAATATAAGGACCGGATAGTACTGCAATGGATGAATTAAAAACAACAGGATTAAAAATAAGGGAAGGGCTTACCTTTGACGACATACTGCTTCTCCCGGGGGAATCCGACGTGCTGCCAAAGGATGCGGACGTATCAACAAGGCTGACAAACCTTATAAGCCTGAATACACCGCTTGTCAGTGCGGCAATGGATACCGTTACCGAGGCTAACCTCGCCATAAGCATTGCCAGGGAGGGCGGCATAGGCATTATTCATAAGAACATGTCGCCTGAGGAGCAGGCCCGGGAAGTTTTCAGGGTTAAAAAATCAGAAAGCGGCATGATAGTTGACCCTATAACAATGGAACCTGAGCAAAAAATATTTGAAGCCATGCAGGTAATGAAAAAACACGAAATATCAGGTTTGCCTATTACAAAAAAGGGGAAACTGCTGGGAATCCTTACAAACAGGGATTTAAGGTTTGAAACAAACCTCAACCAGAACATAGAAGATGTTATGACAAAGGAAAACCTCATAACAGCCCCGCCCGGCATATCCCTTGAGGAGGCGAAAAAGCTCCTGCATAAGAACAGGATAGAAAAACTCCTTGTTGTAAACGATAATTATGAGCTAAAAGGGCTTATAACAATAAAAGATATTGAAAAAGCCATAAAATACCCGCATTCCTGTAAGGATAGCCTCGGGAGATTAAGAACCGGCGCTGCTGTAGGTGTATCGGAAGACAGGGATAAAAGGATTGAAGCACTTGTGGATGCGGGGGTTGACGTTATAACCATTGATACAGCCCATGGGCACTCTATAAAAGTTATTGAAGCCCTGAAGGATGTGAAAAAGCAATATCCCGAGCTCCAGGTAATTGCGGGGAATGTGGCAACGGGTGAGGCAGCACAGGCCCTTATCCGGGCAGGCGCTGACGCGGTAAAGGTAGGGATTGGCCCGGGTTCTATCTGCACTACAAGAGTCGTGGCCGGCATAGGTGTTCCCCAGATAACGGCGATTATGGACTGTTGCGGCATTGCTAACAAGTATAATATCCCGGTAGTCGCAGATGGCGGGATAAGGTTTTCCGGCGATATCGTTAAATCACTGGCAGTAGGCGCGAGCGCGATTATGCTGGGGAGTCTTTTTGCCGGTACCGAGGAAAGCCCCGGGGAAACAATTCTCTACCAGGGCAGGAGCTATAAGCTCTACAGGGGAATGGGCTCTCTCGGCGCAATGAAGCAGGGCAGTAAGGACAGGTATTTCCAGGGTGAAACGGAAAACGAGGTAAAACTCGTACCCGAGGGCATTGAGGGCATGGTGCCGTACAGGGGCACTTTGTCATTTAATATTCATCAGTTGCTCGGGGGCCTGCGCTCCGGCATGGGCTACGTCGGGGCAAAAAATCTCAGGGAGTTAAGGGAAAAAGCCGAGTTTATAAAAATAACACAGGCCGGATACAAGGAAAGCCATGTGCATGACGTTACCATTACCAAGGAATCGCCTAATTACCGGATGAATTAAAATTTATTGAGAGCGCAATATGGCCGGGGTAACTTGAAGGGCATATTTTCTGTTGCTTTGCATAATTTTTCAATTTTTGCAGTTTTTATAATTTCGGTATAACTGATAGCGTTTATTATCTCCCACATGGGATGTGCACGTGGCCTGCCTCCTGGTTTTACTTCTGGAATATACGGTTCAAGTATTTTCCAT
>JANQGS010000184.1 GCA_028277195.1 Candidatus Gastranaerophilales bacterium | reverse complement strand
AAAAATTTTTGGGAGGCGTAGCCTCCCAAATACCTTAAGGGAGGGCCGGGCGGGTAAATTTGGAAAAATTTTGACTGACTCCTGGGTAGTTACCGATTTTTTCATATATTACAAATTGTTAACTTTTTTTAATGTTATGCATATTGCGTATATATTTTGTTTTTATATTATTGGAGGAGTTAAAAATATTTATTAAAGGAGGTCATCAACAAAGATTAAAGAGAGAACGGGACACTCCCGGTTAATTTGTCGGGACATCCAGCGGTTCTATTAAGGTTACTTCAATTATGTCACCGGGGTTAACTTTTACCTCATCCCCTTTTTTGAACATGTCATATGTTGATTTGCCGACAAAGTAACCCGCCCCGCCGAATGAGCCGGCAATAACGCCCGCAGGAGCAGCCGCTACAACTGGAATCCCCTTCCAGAAAGACCTGCCCCAATTATAGAGGTAGTCTGTAGTAGAGGTTAAAATATCCGCACTTTTGTCAAAATTATTGCCAATGGCTTTAGTGTAACCGCCACCGGCTGAAAAAACGCCTTCTTCAGTAAGGTTCTTTGCCCTTGTGGTCTTGACGGCAAGCGGAATGTGTTTTCCAAAAGGCGTAACCGCATGGTCAAAGCTCAAACTTAATTCGCCGCCCTTACAGAAACGCCCGGCAGGCTTAATATAATCAACCGTCCCCCTTAGTAAGGTCCCGGCAGGAAGAACAACCAAATTCCCTATCCTGACGTCTTCCAGAAGAGTTGAGCGAAAGTTATCGCCGGAAAAATAATTAAATGAATTCACCGGGGTTTCCATCCTGACTTCAAAGCTGGTGCCAACAGGTATTCTTTCAGACTTAATATCAGCCTGTATTACGTTTGAAGAGCTCTCCAGGGGCACAATCCCCGAGTCTAAATCCCTGGAAAATGCCGAGCTTAAGGTGATAAAACTGATTACTAGCGAAAGAGCCGCTAAACTTGTGACTTTTTTCATAAATCTCTCCCTGGTCTTTAAAATTAGCCAACACAAATATTTAATAAATATTTTAATCACTACCAGATTTTTTAGCAAATCCCAGTATGCTTTCAATTTAAAAAACCACTACCCGGAGGAGAACTATGAGCGTTATTTCAACCTCAACAGGATTTTCAGAGGCGACCAAGGCCTTAAGTCATAAGGAATATCAAATTGGCGATGTGCAAAAGAAAATTTCCAACCTTTTGCAGATGTCAGCACAGGCCAATGGTAACCCTGCTCTTGAGAATTATTACCATAACGTTAATGTACAGCTTGAAAATTATAAAAATCTGCTGGAAGCGGAATACGGCGCTCTTCAGAAAATAGTGGAAAGCCAGGAAAAATTACGCAAGAACTCTATAGAAAGGTCATTTAAAATAAGTATTTAAGCAATGTTTTTATTTACAAGGGCTTTTTCTTTTTTACACGAAAATGCATGTCAATAATATTTTTTAACTCTTCAGGCGCTACCGCGGCAGTTCCTATTTTCCTCACAGCTACACCGGCAGCGTAATTGCCTATTTCAACAGATGCTTCCAGGTCTCCGCCTGATGCTATCATAGCAAGCGATATCCCTGAAATCAGTGAGTCCCCGGCCCCGGTAACGTCATAAACCTCGGAAGTCACAGCAGGTATTGTTTTTAGCTTGTCTTTAGAGCAGACAAGAATGCCTTCCTCTCCAAGGGTAACGAGAACATGTTTTACATCAAGCTGTTGCTTTAGTTTTTCTGCAAGCTCTTCGGGTTTTGTGCCGGAAGGTGATTTTGTGGCGGTTTCAGCCTCAAGCCTGTTGGGTGTAATCATTGTTACGCCTGAATATTTTGTAAAATCCAGGCCCTTGGGGTCAACAAGTATAGGTTTATTGAAATTTTTACCCAGCTCGATAATTTTTTTCAGGAAAGATTCGGTTAATACACCTTTTGCGTAGTCAGAAAGCAACAGAAGGTCGTAATTTTTGATACTTCCACTTATTTTTTCAATTAATTTTTGTTCAATACTTACGGTTACAGGTTTTTTAAATTCCCTGTCAAACCTTACAAGCTGCTGCCTGTTATGCGCAAGCAGCCTTGTTTTAACCGTGGTAGGCCTTTCAGGGTCATTAACAAGGCAGGAGCTTTCTATATTGTTCTCTTTCAGGATAGAATTGAGTTTTTCTGCCTGTGTATCAGCACCTGCAACTCCCGCAAGCGTAACATTCCCGCCTAATGCCCTTATATTACCGGCAACATTAGCTGCCCCACCGGGTATATAGGTATATTTATCAACTTCCAGTACCGGAACAGGAGCTTCCGGGGAAAGCCTGTTTGCCCTGCCCCAGATGTACTCGTCAAGAATAATGTCGCCAACTACAAGCACACTGCACTTTTTAAAATTATCAATAATATTGAATAAATTATTTTTTTTATTCATAATATGTCTCCCATGTCTTTAGTACATCTTTAACAGCGCCTTTTCAAAACCCTCTCCACCTCAGCATAAATAGGCTCAATGCTTTCGGGCCTGAATATCTTTGTGTTCAGCTCAGGAAAAACAGGACTAAAGCCTTTCATATGCTCATCCTTGAAATATACCGCCACAGAAGGAATCCTGACCAGGTTGGCAATGTGCAAAGGGCCTGTGTCATTGCCGATATAGCACAGGGCTGATTTCATAACGCCCGCCAGCTCATATATGCTGAGTTTCCCCCTTAAATCCTCAATATAATCACTATCAGGCAGGGGCATTTTCTTATTAACCCCCACAAAAACCGCCTTAACCCCAAAATCCTCCGCGCATTTTTCGGCTATTTTAAAATACCCTTCCGTATCCCAGCACCTCTCGTTCAGGTGTTTGCGCCCATAGCCCGCCTCAACGCAGAACACAACATAGTCATTATTGTCACCCTGAACTTGATTCAGGGTCTTATGAGATTCCGTACCAGGTCCGGAATAACATTTTAACTCAGCATGACAATAGGTTTCTATAACCTGCCCCGCTGTATACCCCAAATCAAGGCATATCCCGAAAAGACAGGCTGAATACCACGGCAGGCAACAATCCTCCGTTAAAAAACCCGCAAGACCGTCAGGAAATGACTTTTTAATCTCCTCCCAGGTCTCCGGGAACGGACGGGCCGAAAAACTAAGATAAACGGGCTGGTGCGTGAATTTAAGGAATTTTTTAAACTTGTTTTCAATGCCATAAATTTCTTTTGAAAAATAACCAAAATTATTGTTTGTGGTTTCAACGAAAAAAGCCCTGTCTGAAGGAGAAATAATTGACCCGCACTTTTCAATATAGTCCATGCCCCGGCACTCAAACAGCCCCAGCGATGAGAGCAACTCTACAAGAAAAGGCCTGGACAGCGCGCGGATTTTAAGGTTATTGCCGTACTTTCGGCCCAATTGCTTAAGACACACAATAGCAGGTATACTTAATATGGAATCCCCGATTCTAGAAGGTAAAACTACATCAATTTTTTGTGTTTTCATACAATAATATTACTATGAAAAATCTGGAAACAATAAAAAAAGCTGTTGAAGTCGAGGTAAAGCACAACTACATTGATATTCCCGGGAAAAAATTCTCATTTTCCGGGTTTATCCTGGATGAGCTGCATAAAAACGGGTGGAAAAACCTCTATGCAATCTTTAAAACATACTCCACCTCAGATGTTTCCACCAGGATGAAGATGATTAAGCAGCTGGTGAACCATATTAAGAACGAAACCGGAAAACCCGCAAAAAAACCCGAAGACACCGACGTAATTTATGTTAAGGGAGTAGGTCCAAAAGTCGGGGCACTACTGCATAAGCTGGGGATTTTTACAGCCTGTGACCTGTTGCACTACTACCCCAGGAAACACCTTGATTACGCAAACAGGACCCGTATAAAAGACTTAGAAGTCGGCGGCGAGGTGACAATATTTGGAAAGATAGTGGGAGTAAGGTATTTTGAGGCAAAAAAACGCTCTAACCTCGCTATATTCACCATTATTATTTCAGACAATACCGGCGTGCTGTCTATAAACAGGTTTTTTGGCAAGACAAACAGGTTTGTGGCAGAGAAATACAGGTCACAATACCCCAAAGGGTCTGATGTTATAGTGTCCGGGAAGGTTAAAATCGATGACTACACAGGAAAATTAACCATAGACACCCCTGAAATGGAAGCGGTAAAGGGCAGCCTTGAAGAAGTGGATTCCCTGCACCTGAACAGGATAGTGCCCGTGTATCCCGTTACTGAGAATTTGAACGTCAAAACCCTCAGGAACGCCATAAATAAAGCTATAGGACTCTATGGCAATCATCTTGAGGAGTTCATACCCGATGATATAAGGAAAAAGTTCAAATTAATCGGAAAAACGCAGGCCATAAAGCAAATACACTTCCCCGAAACAGGTAAGGAACTGGAAGAAGCCAGGCTAAGACTGGTTTTTGAGGAGTTTTTCCTCATGCAGCTAAAACTGGCGCTGATAAGGAAAAAGGCTAAAACCGACACCCGGGGCTTGCAGTTGGAAATCAAAAAAGGCGGGCTTGTTGATAAGTTCGTCAAATCCCTGCCATTTGCCTTGACTAACGGCCAGAATGGGGCTTTTGAGGAAATACTTGCGGACATACAAAACCCTGAGCCAATGAGAAGGTTGCTACAGGGTGATGTTGGGAGCGGGAAAACGGTGGTTGCGTGCATGGCGCTGCTGGCGGCAGTGGAGAGCGGTTATCAGGGAGCTATTATGGCGCCCACTGAAATACTTGCAGAGCAGCACTACGGGAATTTCACGCAATGGCTTGCCCCGTTAGGCTTGAGCACAGGGCTTTTCGTAGGTAAGCATGGCGTGAAAACCAGGCGTGAACTATACCAAAATTTACAAAACGGCCAGATTAACGTTGCGGTAGGCACTCACGCTCTTATACAGGAGGCAGTGGAGTTCAATAAGCTCGGAATGGTTATTATAGACGAGCAGCACAGGTTTGGGGTAAGGCAAAGGGCAGAATTGAAAAACAAGGGCATTAACCCTGAACTTCTTACGATGACAGCTACGCCAATCCCCAGGACCCTTGCCCTTACAGTGCACGGGGATATGGATTTAACCATTATAAACGAGCTGCCGCCGGGCAGGATACCCGTAAAAACAGCCCTGGTCAGCCCTTCAGAAAGAAAAAAGGCGTATACCCTTATTGCAAAGGAAGTTGAAAAAGGCCACCAGGCTTATGTTGTATTCCCGTTAATAGACGAATCGGAAACCCTGTCCGCCAGGGCAGCGACTATAGAAGCCGGAAAGCTCCGGGAGTCGGTTTTCCCTGAACTCAGCATAGGACTTGTGCATGGAAAAATGTCAGCTAAGGAAAAAGACCGGGCTATGGAGGATTTCAGGGCGGGCAAGTACCATGTCCTTGTCAGCACAACCGTTATAGAGGTTGGGGTTGATGTGCCCAATGCAACGGTTATGATGATAGAGAATTGCGAAAGGTTTGGCCTGGCCCAGCTGCACCAGTTGAGAGGGCGGGTTGGCCGTGGCCTGGCCCAGTCTTACTGCGTTTTAGTGGCTGATACCCGCTCAGGAGAAACCAGGGAGCGGCTTGAGGTTATGGTGCGGACTAATAACGGGTTTGTTATAGCAGAGAGCGACCTGAAGCTGAGAGGGCCGGGGGAAGTAATGGGCACGAGGCAGAGCGGTTTGCCGGAATTGATGCTGGCTGATATTATAAATGATGCCCATATCCTCGAAACAGCAAGGGATGCGGCGTTTAATTTTGTTGATAACAATGAAATAAGCGATTACCCGCAGTTAGAGAAAATGCTGTCTAAGGATACACTGGAGATTGAGTTTTGATAAAGGTATAATACCCGTATGAGAATGGCGGATATAATAAATAAAAAGAAGTCCGGCAAAGCCCACACACAGGAGGAAATAAACTTCCTGGCAAAAGGAATGCTCGATGGCAGTATCCCTGACTACCAGCTCTCAGCCTGGCTTATGAGTGTTTGTTTTCAGGGGATGACTTTTGATGAGAGCGCTATATTGACCCTGGAAATGGCAAAATCCGGGGATATACTGGATTTAAGCGCTATTGGAGACTGTATAATCGACAAGCACAGCACCGGCGGAGTAGGTGACAAGACAACGCTTATTATCGTCCCTCTATTGGCCGCAGCAGGTATGCCCGTGGCAAAATTCTCAGGCAGGGGGCTTGGTTTTACGGGCGGAACTATCGATAAACTCGAGGCGATTCCCGGATTTAAGACTGCGCTGGCAAATGAGGAATTTATTTCGCAGGTAAAAAACATAGGCGCTGCAATAGCCTCCCAGACGGGCAACTTCGCGCCTGCGGATAAGAAACTATACGAGCTGCGCGACGTTACCGCTACTGTTAACAGTATTCCGCTTATAGCATCATCGGTTATGTCAAAAAAAATAGCGGCAGGAGCTGATATAATTGTACTTGACGTTAAATTTGGAAGCGGGGCGTTTATGAAAACCGGGGAACAGGCCGTTGAACTGGCTGAAACCATGGTCGAAATCGGCAAGAAAGCCGGGAAAACCGTGTGCGCGGTTATTACTTCCATGGAGCAGCCGCTTGGAAATGCTATAGGAAACGGCATTGAGGTGGCCGAATCCATAGGAGCGCTTAAAAACCGGGGGCCTGGTGATTTAACCGATTTATGCTTATATCTTGCTTCAACAGGGTTATTAAAGGCTAAAAAAGCTAATAGTATTGAAGAAGCCGGGAAAAAACTCCAGAAGCTCATTGAAAATGGAGATGCATACGAAAAATTTACAGAAATTGTAAAAGCGCAGGGCGGTGACATTGATTATATAGAAAACCCTGAAAAGCTGGCTGAAACACAATTTTCCTTTACCCTGGCGGCTGAGGAGGCCGGTTATGTCCAGGGCCTTGACGCGCTGGCGGTTGCCAATGCCGCAAAAACGCTCGGAACGGGCAGGGATAAAAAAGACGACCCGATTGACTACAGGGCAGGCGTTATCCTGAACAAAAAACCGGGGGATAAAGTCTGTAAAGATGAAGTGCTGGCCAGGATATTGGCTAATTCTGTCGAGCAGGGCGATAAAGCCGGGGAAATCCTCTCTCAGGCGTTTAAGCTGTCTAAAGAACCTGTCACACCGCCACCTCTTATAATTTCAAGCATATAGCCGGGGTTGATATCCAGGCAATCCTTCGTTTCACAGGAGGTTTGCCTTTTATCCCACAAACATGGCCTGCATTTTACGGAATCCAGCTTAACAGGGGTAAAAAGCTCATTTCCGGGCAGGAGTTTTTTCTCGTCTGTCGGGCCAAACAGCGCGATTACCCTTTTTCTTAAGCCCACCCCAATATGCATGGGCGCAGAATCTACACACACCAGTATGTCCGCATTGCTTACAAGGTTGGCGAACTCCCTGATGCTGCCGGTTTCAACCACATTTTCAGGGAATCTTTCCTTAAACAACGTTAAAACCTCCTCATCGTCAGGTCCTCCCGTTAATATAACCCTGTATTCCCCCGATAAGAGGAGCTGTTTCGTAAGCTTTAACCAGTTTTCCGCTGGCCAGGATTTTATAATGCCCTTTTTTATGCTCAATTTACTTACCCCGGGATGGATTAGTATTGTTTTTACTTCCCTGTTGGGGGGTGATTGACGGGATGATGAAACAGACGGGATTTTATCCTCTTTTGAGTCTGAAACAAGGTCATGGTACATATTGGCCGCATACTGGTTTTTGTTTAACCTGAGAGCCCCCGTCAGGAGCAACCTGCTCAAAATACCGCTGTCATAGCCTATGCGCTCTTTTATGCCGGTCAGGAAAAGTATAATTGGTATAAATTTTGAGGAGCCTGAGGATATTACAATGTCATATTTATCCCTGCGGGCCTTGAGTAGAAATTTAACCAGCTCAAAAAGTCCGTTTTTTCCCTTTAAGTCACAAATAAAAACCTCGTCAACAAGCTCTGTAAGTTCTTTTACCGCTTTGCTCCGGGGCTCTGTAACCAGTGTAACAAGGGGATTGCCGAAATTTTTCCTCAGGGTTTCAAATACAGGGAAAAACAGTACCTGGTCGCCTATTCCCCCAAAATTTATTGTTAAAATTCTCTTAACGGTCATTTAATGAAATCGGTACAGGTGTAAAAAAAGCGGAAGACGAGGCTCGAACTCGCAACATCCTGCTTGGAAGGCAGGTACTCTACCAATTGAGTTACTTCCGCATATTACGAAGTAGGCGTGAGGGTTATAAAATCGGGATGACTGGATTCGAACCAGCGGCCCCCTCGTCCCAAGCGAGGTGCGCTACCAAGCTGCGCCACATCCCGCCACTGTTTTTTGCATTATCTATAGTAACTAACTGGCAACTCACTGTCAATTAATATTATATTACAAATCATGTTTTTCCCTGATTATCTTGATATCCGTGTTTTTTTCGGCATTCATAAGGAAATTTGCGTAATAAGGGTTTTTATAGCCTTCGGTGATGAAGTTCGGGTAGTTGACGAGGATGTGGTTGTATATTTTGTCCATACGTTTGGAAGTTTTAGGATGAGTGTCATAAGGCCTGACAAGTAAAATATCAATAAAATTATCTGTTAATAAAATCTTATAGTAAAGAGTTTTTAAAGATTTATAGAAAAGTAAAAATTTATAAAAATTACTGTCTTCCGGGCCAACTTTATTAAAAACTGTAATCATTGCAAGAGGATTATATCCGGCTTTAACCATATAGTCTATGCCTATTTTATCCGCATCAAATTCATAAAACTTTGGGGCAAACCACATTTTTGTTCTTTTCCATGGCCAGAAACCTGTGCTTAACTGATTAATATGCCCCATTTCATGAGCCAGAATAGCGGCTAATTCATCATCATTTTGAATATATAAAAGCATTCCGGTATAAATGGCAATTTCTCCCCTTGAATACTTTGCATAAGCATTTGTTTCTTTTATGTTCCTTTTTAAAGTAAAACGAACATTTTTAGGAAATTTATTCTCATTTAAAAGCCTGAATCCTACCTCAAAAACTTTCTGGTCATACCTGCCGACTCTTTCCCAGAGCTTATAATCGTATGGTTTGTTACTATCAATTATATATACAACTCCGTCTTCCGCCACTGCCCCCATTGGCATGACCAGAAAGCAAAGCGCGAGCAACCCGGCTAACAACTCCTTTTTAAAAAACATAGCAAACTCCCTCTCCTGCTTATGATAAATCTTTGTATGCATCCTTGCGGTGCTTAACATCCAGCAACAAAATCAACATTTTATTATCATACCTTTTGAATAAAATTCTGTAATTTCCGCTTCTTAATCTGTAAGTATCAAAAATTCCAGACAGTTTTACTATATTACAATCTTTATAATTACTCGAAAGCCTTAATATAGCTTCATTTATTTGTTTTCGTGTATTTTTATCAAATTTTTCAAGAGCTTTCTTAAACTTTCTGGAAAATTCAAGATTATACTTGTGATTCATTCTTCGTTCCCAAAAACTTCTTCATAAGACATTGACCTGCCTGATTTCAGGTCTTCTTCTCCCTCTTTTATGGAAGTTAAGTCATCTTCCGTAACATCTTCGTCATCAACAGGAAGATTTTTCCAAAATTCTCTCTCTGTTTTATTTTTTAAAAATTCGGCAAAATCTACTATCTCAGCAACTTGGTTATCATCAAGCTGGTTAATAATTTCATCAAGTTTTTCTTTATGAGTTTTCATCTTCCCTAATCCAGATAAAATACAGTAACTACTTTATGTGTCTCCTCAGCATAGGCTACGGCCTTATGCAGCGTGCCGCTTGTGTGTGAGAGAAAACATACAAGCTGCTGGCACTCGTCAATGATTTCCCGGTTGCAAATCCTGCTGGCATCAGCCAGTGTCATCATTGCCCGGTCAGGATGCTCTACTATATTGGGTATCCCGATTAGCTGGTCCTGCACATCAGAAGGCTGTTGCCCGATAGTCTGCGGCAAAATGACCTTTAGCTTCTGCGGGTCGCCCTTCATTGCTCCTTTTATGCTCGCAGCATTTGTACCGCTTGAACCTCCGCTGGTGATAATCGTATTTCCCTGTACAACCAGTGCGTATGAAAGGGTTTCTATAACCTGTTGATGAGTTATAGGAAGATTTCTGCTTCCTATAATAGCTATTTTCTTCGCTGATTGTTGTATTGTAGCTAATTCATGCGCCAACTGGTCGGTTGTTTCAGGCAAGTCATCTATATTATCAAGGTCATCGGTGGGTACCATTATTGAAGGACGATTTTTTTCTTCGGTCATCGCAGCTTTCCTATTTTTACATAAATTAAACTTTAATTCGGGTATTTTTTATTATAATACTTAAAAATTTTTATGATAATAATATTATTGTTAATATAACTATGCGTTTTGTTCTTCTTTGGGCTCTATAGCCGCATAAAAGCCTATAAAAAGTATGGCCAGGGCTGCTATTATTAATGCAATGAAACGAAATTCTTCCATATTTATTCCCTCATAAGTTTAGTATATTTTCTGACCTTGATAATCATTAATCCCAGTATACATACAACTCCTAAAATTACCAGTATATCAAGAATTAATATTGCAATAACTGTTTTATCGTAATTACTTATTAACCAGCCAATACAGGCAGCTTCAACAGCAAAAAACAATGTAAATAATTGCCTGTACCAGTTAACTTTTGTTTCAAAATATTTTTCATTTGATTTTGGCATAGATTGATTTTAACATAATAAGTGTACAAATAACAACGAAAGAAAAATACATTGTCAGACTTATTAAACGGGTTAAATCCCCGACAAAAAGAGGCGGTTACAAAAAAAGACGGGGCATTGCTTGTCCTGGCGGGCGCAGGCAGCGGAAAAACGCGTGTTCTTACCCGCAGGGCAGCTTACCTGGTGCACTCCGGGGCAAAACCCTGGGAAGTGCTGGCCGTAACCTTTACAAACAAGGCCGCAAAGGAAATGACGAACAGGCTGGAATTCCTCCTGGGCCAGGCTGCGGCAAAACATATGTGGATAGGTACTTTTCACAGTATTTGCGTAAAAATACTAAGGCATGAAATAGAAAATTATACTATTAAGGGCGAGCTGTACAGGCGCTCAAATTTTGTTATTTTTGATGAAAACGACTCAATCAGCCTCATAAAGCAGGTAATAAAAGCGGAAAACATTGATGACAAGCTCTTTCAGCCAAGGTCAGTAAAAACAATAATAAGCGGCGCCAAGAATAAAATGATTACCCCTGAAAAATTCGCAAAAACCGCAAGGGACTATAGAAGTGAAGTCATATCAAAAATTTACGCCTCTTATGAAGGGCTTTTAAAGACAAACAATGCGCTTGATTTTGATGACCTGCTGGTTGCGACGGTGCAGCTTTTTGAAAACTGCCCTGATGTGCTTGAAAAGTACAGGTCAAGATTGAAACACCTTCTCGTCGACGAGTTCCAGGACACTAACCTGCCCCAGTACAGGATGATTGACCTGCTTTACAGAGGCAAAAACTCCGGAAGTCTTTGCGTTGTCGGGGATGTTGACCAATCCATCTATAGCTGGCGCGGGGCTGACTATAAAATACTGCTTAATTTCCGGAAAGACTTCCCGGAAGCCGGGTTAATAAAACTTGAGCAGAACTATCGCTCTACTACAACAATACTTGAGGCTGCAAACAGCGTTATAGTTAACAACAGGGAAAGGATTTCAAAAAATCTCTTCTCTACTAAAGGAAAGGGGAAAGGCATTACCTGCTTTGAAGCCGACAATGAGGCCGAGGAAGCGCATTTTATACTGGATAAAATACAAGAACTCACCGCCCATGACAAATACACACCGGCTGACTGCGTTGTCCTCTACAGGACAAACGCCCAGAGCAGGGCGCTGGAAGACGCTTTTATGTCCAGGAAACTCCCCTATACAATGGTTGGGGGCGTAAAGTTCTATGAAAGGAAGGAAATTAAGGACATAATCGCGTATTTAAAGTTAATTTATAACCCCTATGACTCCCAGAGCCTGAAAAGGATTATCAATGTGCCTAAAAGGGCCATCGGGGCGACAACCGTAAAAAAACTGGATGAAATTGCCCATAAGGCCGGCCTGTCAATGTTTGAAGCCCTGGAGCAGGTTGAGGAACGCGATAATGACTTAAGTGAGAGGGTAATTAAAAAACTCAAGGGCTTTGCGGAGTTGGTTAAGGACCTGGCCAATAAGGTTAATGACTATAATTTAAGCGAGTTTATATCCGTACTTCTTGATGAAACGGGCTACATTGAGGAATTAAAGGGTGAAGGCACTCCTGAGGCCGAGAGCAGGAGGGAAAACCTCCAGGAATTTATCAGCGTAGCGCGTGAGCAGGAAGATGCCGGGCTTGATACCGGGCTGGGAGAGTTTTTAACAAGAATGTCATTAATTAGTGACCTGGATACAGTTGTTGAAAAAGATGAGGCGGTTACGTTAATGACGCTCCATTCGGCCAAGGGGCTTGAATTTCCGGTTGTATTCCTGGCCGGGCTGGAAGAGGGGCTCTTCCCCCATGCCAGGACATTAGGCAGGAACCAGGACCTGGAGGAAGAGCGACGGCTTATGTACGTTGGGATTACCAGGGCAGAGGAAAAGCTGTTTTTGACTTTTACAAAAAGGCGGCTGATTTACGGGGACTACAAGTACCTGATGCCGAGCCGTTTTATTGATGAAATTCCTTCAAGGCTTATTTCAGAGGACAAAATCGAGATTAAAACATTTGATATTGGCACAAAAGTGCTGCATGAAAAGTTTGGTGAAGGTGAAATTGACCGGATTTTTGATGTGGGGGATAACCCTATGTATGCGGTTTATTTTGAAGGGGCGGGCAAAAGGCTTATTGACGCCAAAAAACCGGTATTAAAGGAAATCTAATTAAAAAAAGACTGCCCTTTTTGGACAGCCTCTTTTTTTATACTGCTCCCAAATTAAATTTCAAATTTTTACAGTTAATGCCTGGAGCAGTATAGGCGAAGCGGGAGCGATGAATTTTGCAAAATCCGGCTTTGCCGGTTTTCAAAAATTCAAACTCATTCATGTATACTTCATATCCGGGACCTTACCTTAAGGTTAATTCCCGGGAAGGCATTAACAAATTGTCAACAACGTGAATTACGCCGTTATTTGTGTAAATATCCTGTATAATGTTAGCCTGGTCTAACCTTAAGGCATTGGGGCATACTGAAACAGTTATGCAGCGCCCGTCTTTTGTTTTTATCCTGTTGGCAGAAGCAATCTGTTCACAGGAAAGGCATTGGTCAACTATATGGTAGCGCATTGTCCTGTTAAGCTGGCACTTGTTTTCCATGCTCGCAAGCTCTGAGAGCATTCCCGGCGGTATTTTTGCCAGGGCGGCATCTGTAGGCGCAAATACGGTATATGGACCTCTCCCCTTTAATACTTTATTGAGGTTAGCGCGCTCCAAAAGGTCTGAGAATGTGCAAAATTGCCCTGAGTAATATAATGTATCAGCTATACTCATGTTACTGTTTTGCGACATTAACGCATTTGCTTTCTTAACACCTCCCAGTAAAACAATTGCTGAAATAAGAAGAATAACCACTGTTCTCTTCATTTTCCCTCCTTTATTTTTATTTATCCTGAGCATATTATTCCTTATAATTTTTACTGGTAAAATATCTGTAAGTATAATATTTGGTCAAAAAATGCAATTAAATATAGCTCATTTATACCCTGATTTATTAAATATTTACGGGGACAGAGGCAATATTACGGCTTTTATAAAACGCTGCCGCTGGAGAAATATAGGGGTAAACGTTCACGAAATAAACACCGGTGAGGTGATAAACCCTGAATTTTACGATTTTTACTTTATCGGGGGAGGCCAGGACCAGCAGCAAATAGCGGTTTCTCATGAATTACGGGCACAAAAACCTTTTCTGCGGGAGGCCATGGACAATAATGCGGTATTTCTTGCCATATGCGGGGGGTACCAGCTTTTAGGGCATTATTACAGGCCGCACAAAGGTGAAGAGCTAAAGGGCATAAGTCTTTTAGACGCCTACACAGTTGCGGGGAACACAAGGTACATTGGAAACGTTACCGTAGGGACCGCCCTGCCTCTTGGTAAGGAAAAAACTTTAACAGGGTTTGAAAACCACAGCGGCTTAACTTACCTGGAGGGTAATACCAGGCCTCTCGGCGTTGTTATAACAGGAAACGGAAATAACGGCGGGGACAAAACAGAGGGGGCTCACGAGAAAAACGTTTTCGGCACATACCTGCATGGTTCGCTATTGCCTAAAAATCCTCATTTTACAGATTATTTAATCAGGCTGTCCCTTGAGAGGAATTATGGGCAGGTCAGTTTGGAAGAAATTAATGATGAGCTGGAGTGGGCCGCTCATAAAAAGGCTGTTAAGAGAAAATACTGAACAAAATTAAGAGCAGGTGGGCAGGTAAAAAATTATTGTTCCTTCCTTGCCAGAAATTATATGTTTCGTATATAGCAATTCCCTGAAGGGTTTTGTTTTTATATAAGTATAGATAATTACAGGAAAGGAGGGTTAACATGGCAGATGGAGATTCAACAAGAGTTTATACGGGTGCTGTTGTAAAGAGTTTTAACCCGGACGGGCCATATAAATATATAACACATGAAGAAGATGAGGGAGATAAGGGAAAAAACATCTTTACTTTTTCCTGTTTGCCGCCTGAGGGCGCTGAGGTTTATGACACTGAATTGTTAAAAAAATTTAATACTAATATGTCAGGGAGGGAAATGCTATTTTTTGATGTAGTGAATAGCAATGAGGATATTGGTATTCTTAAAAATTCAGAGAAAGGCAGTATACAAATAATTTCTTGTACATTTAATCCTGATGACGGAGGGATTAGCGAGTTTGGAGAAGACTACGATCCGGTAGAAATTCGTATGAACGATAAAGAATGTAAATGACGGGAGGAGTAAATTATGGCAGAAAAAATCGCATATATAGGGGATATTGCAGTAAAAAATTGCGTAAAATTTGCCATTGTGCAAACTTTTGATGATAAGAAGCAAGAATTTCTATGGGAGTGCACGGACGAGATACCGGAGAATATTCCCTTTGAACGTGTTTACTTAACTGATGGAACTAAACTTAAGAATTATGAACACGCGAGGGGATATGATTTCACAGGTGATTATACTATTGATATGGTTACTGATATAATTAATAATTCCTTGCATGCCGGGTATTTCCCCGAAAATCAATCTTCCGGCGAGCTGAACATGTTTCCGGTGAGATTTACTCAAAATATCTCTCAATAACTTGCTTATAATATAATATTTAATTATGCTGGTAATAAAAGAACTCAGGAAAAATTTATTCAAGGGGTCCAGCCTTGCACTGGGAGTGTTTGACGGGGTTCATGCCGGGCACCGGAGCGTTATAGAAAAAGCTGTTAAAAATGGCCGGGTGCTTGGTATAACTTCCTCTATAGTGACTTTTTCCCGTCATCCCAGGTCTTTAATCACCGGTACGATGCCGGAAATGATTACCTCCCTTGAGGAAAGACTCGAACTCTTCGGGGAGCTCGGGGTGGATGCGGCGGTTGTGCTGGATTTTAACGAGGAACTCGCCAAAATGACC